>JBIIMU010000380.1:0-3398 GCA_044337845.1 Pirellulales bacterium
CCAGATGCTGGCGATGCCGGCGCAGGTCATGCTGCCGGTGCCGGCCATGTTGCCGAGGGTGTAGCCCCACGAGCCGTCGGCGTTGCCGCAGGCCACCCAGTACTGCTGGGCCCGGACCCAGGTCTCTTCGCGGACCTGCACCCCGACCCGGGCCGCCTCGTGCAGGGCGAGCAGGGCGAACTGCGAGTTGGAGTTGTCGCCGGAGCCCGCACCGCGGGCCTGCGCGTAGGTCCACGAGCCCGAGCCCGGCCCCTGCCGCACCTGCGCGAGCTCGAGCCACGCCACGTTCCGTTCGAGCAGGGCGCGATCCGCGTCGGGGGAGAGCATGGCCAGCACCATGGTCTGCAGCGACACGGAGTAGGTGTCGTCGAGTTCCTGCCGGCGGAGCCAGTCGAGCCCCCGCCGCATCACGGGACGGTCGGCCGCGACCCCCGCGTTGGCCAGGGCGAGCATCACCAGGGCCGTCGCGCCCGGCCGCTTGTCGGCCGACCCCATCGCGTCCCAGGAGCCGTCGTTGTTCTGCCTCGAGATGAGGTAGTCGCGGGCCCGCTCGATCGCCCGCTGGATCTCGGCGGGGCCGACCACGGCCGGCTCCTGGGCCGCGGCCGACCCGCACCACGAGCAGGCCGCGGCCAGGATGCAGGCCGCGAGCGGACGGCGAAGCGCGAGGCGGACGAATGCGGTCACGGAGGCGGTCCGAAGTGCGGTGACGGCTCGCCGAATCGCTGCCGCGCCACCCACGCGAATCGTAGCAGGTGCGCCGGCCGGGCGCGGATGGGCCGGCGATTGGCCGCGTCGGATTGCCGCGGGGGCGGTGGTGCCCGATACTGACGGGTCATCGTCGGCACGTTCGTTCACCGGCAGGGAGCATCGCTCGCGTGTCCTCCGCTTCGAAGTCCAAGACGCTCGACGAAATCCTCGTCGAGTTCTCCGAGCACCGGCAGAAGATGCAGGAGGAGCTCCAGAAGGTCATCGTCGGCCAGGAGGAGGTGATCGAGCAGCTGTTCGCCGCCATCTTCACCCGCGGCCACTGCCTGCTCGAGGGCGTCCCGGGGCTCGCCAAGACGCTCATGGTGTCGACGCTGGCCCGGATCCTCGACGTCGGCTTCAAGCGGGTGCAGTTCACGCCCGACCTGATGCCCTCCGACATCACCGGAACCAACGTGCTGGAGGAGGACGACACGGGCCGGCGGCGGTTCCGGTTCGTGGAGGGCCCGATCTTCACCAACATCCTGCTCGCCGACGAGATCAACCGCACGCCCCCCAAGACGCAGGCGGCCCTGCTCCAGGCGATGCAGGAGCGCGAGGTGTCGGTGGGGCAGGAGACGTATCAGCTGCCCGATCCGTTCTTCACGATCGCCACGCAGAACCCGATCGAGCAGGAGGGCACCTATCCGCTGCCCGAGGCCCAGCTCGACCGCTTCATGTTCAACATCAAGGTGGGCTATCCGACCGCCGACGAGGAAGAGCGGATCCTGATGGCGACCACGCGGCCCGAGAAGCCCGAGGTTCGTCACGTGCTCTCCGGCCGGGCGATCGCCAACATCCAGAAGCTCGTCGCCGGCGTGCCGGTGAACGAATACGTGATCAAGTACGTCGCCCGGCTCGTGCGGGCCACGCGGCCCAAGGATCCGCAGGCCCCGAAGTACGTCGCCGAGCTCGTCGATTGGGGGGCCGGCCCCCGGGCGGGCCAGTTCCTGATCCAGGGAGGCAAGGCGATGGCGGCCATGAGCGGCCGCTTCAGCGTGTCGCTCGAGGACATCCGCCGGGTGGCGGTGCCGGTGCTGCGGCACCGCATCGCGACCAACTTCCAGGCTCAGGCCGAAGGGCTCACCAGCGAGTCGATCATCGAGCGGCTGGTGCGGGAGATTCCCGAGCCGGAGATTCCGAAGTTCGTCAGGTGACGGCCGCGAGGAGGCTCGGCGGATGGCCCGCGCGGTCGAGGAGTACCTGAAGCCGGAGGTCGTGCGCCGCATCGCGCGGCTCGACCTCCGCGCCCAGTTCATCGTGCAGGGGTTCCTGCAGGGGCTGCACGCCAGCCCCTACCAGGGGTTCTCCGTCGAGTTCAGCGAGCATCGCCGCTACGCCCCCGGCGACGATCCCAAGGACATCGACTGGCTGGTCTACGCCAAGACCGACAAGCACTACGTCAAGAAGTTCGAGGCCGCCTACACCTACCGGCAGGAGCTCACCAAGCTCGAGTATGCGATCTCGCTGGCCGCCGCGCTCTGCTGGCTGATGGTGCACCAGCAGGACCCCTGTGGCCTGATGGTGTTCGACGACCGGCTGCACGCCTCGCTCCCCGCGCGGTCGCGGCGGTCGCAGATCGCGCAGGTGCTGTCGGTGCTCGCGAAGATCCAGCCGTCGGGCACCACCGACATCGCCCGCAGCCTCGTGCAGGTGGCGGCGATGCTCAGGCACCGATCGCTCGTGATGGTGTTCAGCGACCTGCTCGCCGACCCCGGGCCGGTGCGGGAGGCCCTGCTGCGGCTGCGGCATCGGGGCCACGACGTGATCCTGTTCCACATCCTCGACGAGGCCGAGGTGCGGTTTCCGTTCGAGGGCACGGTCGAGCTCACGGAGCCCGAGGCCGGTGACAAGATGGTCATCGACGCCGAGGCGGCCCGCCGCGACTACGTGGCGGGCGTCGAGGCCTTCCGGGAGGAGTATCGGGCCACCTGCTTCCGGGCCGGCATCGACTACGTGCCCCTCGACACGAGCATGCAGTTCGACCGGGCGCTGATGGAATACCTCGTCAGCCGCCGCACCAGGTTCTGAGCCATGGGCCTGTCCTTCATCACGCCGTTGCTGCTCGGTGGGGCGTCGCTGGTGGCGATCCCGGTGGTGCTCCACCTCGTGATGCGCCGCAAGCCCGTGCCGCACGTGTTTCCGGCGCTGCGGTTCCTCCGCGAGCGGGCGGTGGTGAACCGGCGGCGGCTGCGGCTCACGCACCTCTTGCTCCTGGCCCTCCGTATGGCCGCGGTGACGCTCGTGGCCCTGGCGCTGGCGCGGCCGGTCGTCCGCGGGGCCGGCTGGATCGGCGACCGCGAGGGGCCGGTGGCGGCGGCGTTCGTCTTCGACACCGCGCCGCGGATGGGAGTTCGCGAGGCGAACACCACGCGGCTCCAGAAGGCCGTGGCGCTCGCCCGCACGCTGTTCGGCAAGCTGCCCGACGCGAGCCGGGTGGCGGTGGTCGACACTGCCGGCGGCGCGGCCGCGTTTCTCCCGTCGCCCGCGGCCGCCGCCGCGCGGATCGAGCGGCTCGCGCCGGGGCCCCAGGCGGTGCCGCTGCCGGCTGCGATCGCTGCGGCGCGGCGGCTGCTCGCCGAGTCGCCGCTGGCGCGGCGGGAGCTCTACGTATTCACCGACTGCTCACACGGCGCCTGGGACAACGCCCC
>JBIIMU010000028.1:0-12940 GCA_044337845.1 Pirellulales bacterium
TCCGCGGACCGACCACGAGAAGGACTCGCTGGGCAGGACGCGATCCTGGATCTTCACGATGGCGCCGTGGCTGGAGAGCTGCGACGCGATCCGCATCTGCCCCTCCGACGCGCGGGCCGAGGAGCGGCGCACGGCGCTCGCCACGAGCTATCTGCTCAACGCCTATGTCTCGATGGCGGTTCCGGGCGCGGTCGACCGGATGGCGAAGCTCGCCGCGTCGTCGCGGACGCTCGTCACCTTCGAGATCTCCCCCCGGATGTCGCCCAAGCCAGCCAACGACCACGCGCATCCCAACGACTGGTTCTCGCCCGGCAACGTGGCCCGCGAGACCCGCCATCCGGGCTGGCTGTGGTTCACGGCCCAGGGCGAGGCCAACTTCGGCGACTGCCCGGTGCCCGCGGCGTCGGGCGGCGACGCGCGGACCGACCGCCTCCACGGCGGCCGGGCCAACTACCTGTTCGCCGACGGCCACGTGGAGACGATCCCCGCCACCGCGGTCGCCGCGTGGGTCGCCGCCGCCACCGCCGACCCTTCGGCCCCCACCTTCGCGATGCCCGACGCCATGCCCTCCGACCGCCCCTGATGTTCGCCCTCCCCGCCCTGCCACGCCCGATCCAGGAGCTCGTCCCATGAACCACGTTCCGCGCCGTGCCGCCCGGACCGCTGACCGACACCGCGCCGTCGCCGGCCTCGCGATCTGCCTGGCGGCCCTCGCCGCCGAGAACGCCTCTGGCCATGGCGAGCCCTTCATCATCGACTACGCCCACGCCGCCAACCGGCTCACGATCGCACCCGGCGTATACGACTTTTTCAACGTCGACGAGAACCTCGTCACGCCCGGCTTCGGGTTTCCGATCTCCACGATCTATCCCGGCTTCAGCCGGGCCGACACGCTCCCGGCGAGCACGACGGTGACCCTGCGGTTCACCTCGCCGCTCAGCTACTGGGCGGCGACGACCGGACCGCTCGACCCGCTTCCGCTGGCCTCGGGCACGATCGAGGTGGTCAACCGCGCCGCCGCGACCGCCACGATCTCGGCGCTCGGCGTGGGCGGCACGAACCCACTCGTGCTCGACACCTTCGTCGGCCATCCCGGCGAGCACCACCACGTCACCGCCTACGAGCTCGTGCATCCCGACGCCGCCGGGCTCTACGGCATCTGGGCCGAGGCGATCGGCACCGGGCCCAGCTATCCCGGCGGCACCACCGCCGCGAGCGACCCCTTCCTGATCGTGCTCAACTGGGGCATCGAGGACGAACAGCTCTATCAGGATGGCGTCACCCGGCTGGCGCGGCTTCCCGACCCGGTGATCACGATCACCGTCGCCAGCGGCACGCAGACGCAGGCGCAGGCCGGCCATCCGCTCCTCAGCGGCACCACGCCGGTCGTGAAGGCGGGCGCGGGCACGCTCGTCGTCGACCAGCCCAACCCGCTCGCGGGCTCGACGACGATCGGCGCGGGTCGGCTCGTGCTCGCGGCCGCCGAGGCGCTGGCGACGAGCCGCGTCGTCCCGCTCGCCGGCGGCACGCTCGCGGTCGCCCCGGCGCTCGAAGCCACGCTCGGCGGGCTCGACGCGACCGCCGGAGGGCTCGTGGACGTGGGCACCGGCCGCGTGACCGTGGCCGGCGGCCTCACCGCGGGCGATCTCGTGGCAGCGCTCCAGGCGGGCCGGGCCGGCGGTTCCTGGAGCGGCGCGTCGGGGATCACGTCGACCGCCGTGGCGGCCGAGGTGGCCGCGGGCGTGCCGCGGGCGGTGGGCTGGCTCGACGCCGGCGATGGGTCGGTGGCCTTCGCCTACGCCGCGCCCGGCGACACCAACATCGACTGGTCGATCGACATCCTCGACGCCGCCAACTTCCTGGCCCTCGGCAAGTTCGACGCGGGCACGCCGGCGACGTGGCTGGAAGGCGACTTCTCCTTCGACGGCATCGTCGACATCCTCGACGCCGCCGACTTCTTCGCCACCGGCCTGTTCGACGCGGGCGGCTACAACGCGGCGGCGGCCGGCGGGCTTGCGGCCGTTCCCGAGCCGGCCGTCGGCCGCGCCGCCGCGGCGGCGCTGGCGGTCGGTTGGCTGGCCCGCCGGTGGCGGCCGCAGCGGGTCAGGCGAGCCGGGCCGCCAGCGCGATCGCCGCGGTCTCGATGCGGAGCACGTGTGGCCCGAGGCTGACCCGCCGGCCGCCGGCGGCCTCCACCGCGGCGAGTTCCTCGGCCGTGAACCCGCCTTCGGGTCCGACGAGCGCCACGACCGGCCGATCGAATCCGGCCAACGGCGCGCCGCCGCGGTCGGCGACGACGATCCCGCCCGTCGCCCGGTGCGCAGCGACGACCTCGGCCACCGTCCGCGGCTCGGCGATCGCCATCAGCGTGTCGCGGCCGCACTGCTTGCAGGCCTCGATCACGCTGCGGCCGAGCCGCTCGACCGCCGCCGGCGTGGCCTCGGCGACGCCGCGGGTCGTCACGAGGGGCACCAGCCGCGGCACGCCGAGTTCGGTGAGCTTCTCGACGAGCCACTTCTGCCGGTCCCCCTTCGGCAGCGCCACGGCGAGGGTCAGCGGCGCGTCGCGGGTCGCCGCCTCCACGACCGCCGCGCCGAGGTCGAGCACCGCCTCGTCCCGGCCGATGCTCGCCACGCGAGCCCGCCACGACGTGCCCCGGCCGTCGAACGCGACCACCTCGTCGCCCACGCGGCAGCGCATCACGCGGACGAGGTGCCGGGCCTCGTCGCCCACGAGCCGCCCCCGGCCATGACTCGGCGGCTCGGCCAGGAAGAACCGTTCGCTCATGCGTCAAGGCCCGCCGAACCGCGCCGCACCGGCAAAATCCATGGCGAAGTCTCTCCTGACCCACGGCCGGAGCACCGCTACACTCCCGCCATGGTACGCGATCGACTCGACACGGCGGCCTCGGCCTTCGACGGCCGCCTCGAACCTGCCACGTTCCACCGCTCGCCCTCCAGCGAGGAAGCGCTCGCGCGGCTCGAATGGCTGCTGGCGGAGCGGCAGCGGTGCGGGCTGGTGGTGGCGGAGCCGGGCCTGGGCAAGAGCCACCTCGCCGCCGCCGCCGCGCGACGCCTCGGCGGCCTCGGCGCCGAGACGGCCGTGCTCTCCCTCCGCGGCCTGCCCGCCGGGGAGTGGCTCGACCTGCTGCTCGCCCGGCTGCCCCTCGATCCGGCCAGCCGCGCCGAGGCGACGCGGCCGTGGCTCGCCCTCGAGAATCGGCTCCGCGAGAACGCGCTGCTCGAGCGGCCCACGGTCCTGATCCTCGACGACCTCGACCTGGCGCCGGCCGACGCGATCGACGGCGTGGCGCGGCTCGTCGCGGCGGGGGAGCCGCGGTTCGCCACCACGTGCGTCGTGGCCACGACCACGCCCGCCGGGCTGGCGGCGATCCCCGACGGCGTCCGCCAGCGGTCGGCGGTGCGGATCGACCTGCCGCCCTGGAGCGAAGCCGACGTGGCGGCCTTCGTCGCCTTCGCGCTCGACCGCGCCGGGGCCGACGCCGACTGCTTCTCGGAGCCCGCGGTCGAGACGCTCGCCCGGTTCGCCGCCGGCGTGCCCCGCGTCGCCACGCGGCTGGCGCGGCTCGCCGCCGTGGCGGCCGCCGGCGAAGGGCTCGACCGGGTCGATGCCGGCACCGTGGAGCGAGCCTGGCGGGAGCTGATGCCCGACCACGAGTCGCCGCGGCCGGCGACCGCCCCGCCATCCGCAGCCCCGATCCGACCGGTGCGGAAGCTCTTCGGCTGACCGTTACCGACGGATCTCCGCGATCGCCCGCGCGGCCGCGGCGCTCACCTCCTGGTCCGCGTCGGCGGCGAGTTTTTCGAGGGCCGGCAGCGCCTTGCGGGCCTGGGACCCCAGCGCCCCGAGCTCCCGCGCCGCGGCGATTCGCTTCCGCGGGTCGGCCTCGCGAAGGTCGGCGAGGTAGCCGTCGACGAGCAGGCCCGACATGGTCGGCGGCCCCTTCGGCCGCTGGCGCCGCGGCTTCGGCCGTGCCTTGCCGGCCGAGCAGCCGCCGACCGCGGCGAGGCACAGCCCCAGCCATGCCCGTCGCCCGAGCCGCGTCACCAGCCGTGCCATGGATCGAGATCCCTCCGCAGCCACCTCGCGGAGATCGTACCAGCCGCCCGAACCGCCCGCCGCGGATCCTGCGGTCGATCGCGTGGAAAAAGGCCATGGATGGCTTTTTCCACCGACCGCTAGACTTGCCCGTCTCGGAAGGTGTTGCATCCGCGGCGGGAGCCGAACGTTGGCCAAACAGGAACCAGTCGTCCCCGGCAGGATCGTGGCCCTCTCGCCCGACGACGGCGCGGCGATCGATCTGAAGCGTCCGGCGGTCGCGGCGCTCTTCTCCTGGCTCGTGCCTGGCCTGGGCCAGCTCGTGCAGGGGCGGCGGTTCAAGGGCCTGCTGTTCATGGCCACCCTCGTGCCGACGTTCCTGTTCGGCATGTGGCTCGGCGACGGCCGGGTGGTCTACGCCTCGTGGAAGCCGGGCGAAAAACGCTGGGCGTTCATCTGCCAGGCGGGCATCGGCGCCGCCGCCATCCCGGCCCTGATCCAGTCGTGGCGGCTCGACGGGCCCTCCCGCCAGCCGGCCTTCTGCAGCACGTTCATGGCGCCGCCCTTGTCCCGCGGGCAGCCGGTGTCGCCCGCGTATGCCGACGTCCTGGTGACGTCCGATCCCGACATCGAGGCCGATGACTTCCGCCCGCTGCCCCCGTGGCGACAGTTCCGGCCGCTGCCCCAGGGCATGCTCGACCGCACGCCCGCCGACCAGCTCGCGATCTGGAACAAGCGCCTCGGCCGCTTCTTCGAGATCGGCACCCTCTACACGATGCTCGCCGGCATGCTCAACCTGCTCGTGATCTACGACGCCTTCTCGGGGCCGATGCATCCCTCGCCCAAGGACGCGAAGGAGAAGCGATGACCATCCTCGGAGCGCTCCTGGCCCTCTCGCTGCTCGACCGCGTGCCGGGCCTCGCGTTCGGGCTGCCGCTGGCGGTCGTCGCGGCGCTGGTGTTCGCCGCCACGCACCACGAGGATCCGGCGGCGATCCGCCGGGCCGCGCTGGAGTGGATCGGCTGGCTGTTCGGCATCCTCGGCGGCGTGCTCGTCGCCGTGTGGCTCGTCGGCTGGCTGGCCTGACCCACCCACGCCCCTGTCGCGCCTCAGGCCTGGGCGGCGACGCGCCGGAGCTGACCGCAGGCCGCGTCGATCCGCGCTCCCTTGCGGCGGCGGACCTGCACGTTGACGCCGGCCTCCCGGAGCACCTCGAGGAACCGCTCGCGGGCGTGCTGCGTGGGCTCCTGCCAAGGCATGCCGGCCACGGCGTTGTAGGGAATGATGTTCACGAGGGCCGCGCGGCGGCCCAGCAGGTCGGCGAGGTCGGCGGCGTGCTGCGGCGAGTCGTTCACGCCGCCCAGGAGCACGTACTCGAAGGTCAGCCGCCGGCCCGATGCCTCCCAGTAGCGGTCGGCCGCCGCCATCACGTCAGCCAGGCCGATCCCCTTGTTGACCGGCACGAGCCGCGTGCGGAGCTCGTCGTCGGCCGCATGGAGGCTGACGGCGAGGTGGTAGCCGGGATTGGCCGTCGCGAGCCGGTCGATGGCGGGCGGCAGGCCGACCGTCGAGATCGTGATCCGCCGCTGCGAGATGCCGAGCCCCTGGGGATCCTGGGCCTCGGCGAGCGCCGGCAGGAGCCGGTCGAGATTCGCCAGCGGCTCGCCCATGCCCATCACCACGATGTGGCTGAGCCGCTCGTCGGCCGGCAGCAGCGCCGTCAGCCGCAGCAGCTGCTCCACGATCTCGCCCGTGGTGAGGTTCCGCACCACGCCGTCGATGCCGCTGGCGCAGAACACGCAGCCCATCGCGCAGCCCACCTGCGAGCTGATGCAGACGGTGCGGCGGATGCCGTCGCGGAGCAGCACGCACTCGATCCGCTGCCCGTCGGCGAGTTCGAGGAGAAGCTTTTCGGTGCCGTCGTCGGCCCGCTTGTGAACCGCGATGGTCGTCGTCCAGATGCGGAAGTCGGCGGCCAGATCGGCCCGCAGGTCGCGGGGCAGGTCGGTCATGTCGGCGAACGACGCCGCCCGGCGGCCGTGCAGCCAGCGGTGGATCGCCCGGGCACGCCAGACCGGCTGGCCCCGCCGCGCGAGCCAGTCGGCCAGGCCGCCGGCCGGGTCGAGGATGTGGCCCGGTCCGCCCGACGGGGCTGCGGCGGAAATCGGGAGGGCGGATTCGGTGGCCATCGGACGGCTGGGAACGGCACTGGCGGGTGCCGGGAACGCGGGGTACATTTCGGACGATACGGAATCATATCCCGCCTTCCGGACGCCCGACGGACCGGTCCCGCCCATGAGCCAGAAGAACTACGACGAGCGGACGCAGTGGGTGTATGACGAGCGGGCGTTTCCGGTCTGGAACGGCTCGTTCGACCGGGCCTCGCGGACGGAGATGATCGACGAGGATCTCTGGGCCGGCCGCAGCATCGCGGTCTTGCTCTCGGTGCTGGTGGCGATCGGGCTGGCCCTGGCGCTCGGCACGCTCTGGTTCGTCGCCACCTGGCGGTGAGCGGCGCGGATGCCACGGGCGGCGCGGACGCCGCCGGCCTGACGGTGGCGGCGCCGGCCAAGCTCAATCTCTCGCTCGCGGTGCTCGCCCGGCGGCCCGACGGCTTCCACGAGATCGAGAGCCTGATGGTGCCGGTCACGCTGGCCGACACGCTGCACGTCAGGCCGAGGCGGGCGCCGGGCGTGGGGCTGACGGTGTCGTACGCCGGTCCGCTCGCCGGGGTCGCGGCCGCCCACGACGTGCCGACCGACGATCGGAATCTCGTCGTCCGGGCCGCCACGCTGCTCGCGGCGGAGGCCGGTGTGGAAACCGGCCTCGACGTGCAGCTCGTGAAGCGAGTGCCGTCGGGCGCCGGCCTCGGCGGCGGATCGAGCGACGCCGCGGCCGTGATCCGCGCCGCCGCCACGCTCTGGCGGCTCGACTGGGAGACGGCCAGGCTCGCGGATGTCGGCGGCCGGATCGGCAGCGACGTGCCCTGGTTCTTCGCCGGCGGCCCCGCGATCGTGTCGGGCCGCGGCGAGCATGTCACACCGGTCGCGGGCCTGCCGGATCGGGCGGCCGTGATCGCCTGGCCCGGGGTCGCGCTCTCGACGGCGGCGGTCTACGCCCGGTGCTCGCCCGACGCCGGCCGTCGCGGCGCCGCCGCGCGGCTCGTCGCGGCCCTCGCGGCAGGACGCCAGCACGACGCCGAGCGACTCATGGCCAACGACCTCGAGCCACCGGCGCGGGCGCTCTCGCCCGCGATCGACCGGCTGCTCGAAGCGATCGCCGCCGCAGGCGGACCCGCTCCGCGGCTGACGGGCAGCGGGAGCGCCTGCTTCGCCCTCACCCGGACCCTCGCGGAAGCGGAGGCGATCGCGGCGCGACTGACGGCCCACGCGGCCCCGGGCGGCATGGCCGTGGCCGTGCGGTGCACCCTGCCCCGCTGACGGCGGCCCCGGGTCAACGGCTCTCGCTTTCAGCCTCGCACGGCGTCCCGCGACCACCCCATCAGCGGCGGACGAGGGCGTGGAAGGCGTCGGTGAGCCGCTGCGTGATCGGGCCCGGAGTTCCCGCCCCGATCCTGCGGCCGTCGATCTCCACGACCGGGATCACCTCGGCCGCCGTCCCGGTGAGGAAGCACTCGTCGGCCGTGTAGAGATCGTGCCGCACGAGCGTGACCTCACGGCAGTCGATGCCATGGGTGGTCGCGAGCTCCATCACGGCGTTGCGGGTGATGCCCTCGAGGATGCCGGCGTCGGGCGGCGGCGTGAGCAGCCTGCCGCCGCGGACGGCGAACACGTTGTCGCCCGTGCACTCGGCCACCTCACCCTTGTGGTTGAGCATCAACGCCTCGACGCAGCCGGCCTGCAGCCCTTCGAGCTTGGCCATGATGTTGTTGAGGTAGTTGAGCGACTTGATCCGGGGCGAGAGGGCGGCCGACTGCGTCCGCTGCGTGGCGGCCGTCACGATCCGCAGGCCTTGCTCGTAGAACTCCCGCGGATAGAGGCTGATCGTGTCGGCGATCACGATCACCTGCGGATGCTTCGTCTTGTTGGGGTCGAGCCCGAGGCTGCCGGCGCCGCGGGTGACCACCAGCCGCACGTAGCCGTCGGCGAGGTTGTTGGCGGCGAGCGTGTCGACCACGGCCTTCGCCATCACGTCCTTCGCCATGGGGATCTCGAGGCAGATCGCCTTGGCACTGGCGTAGAGCCGGTCGAGGTGGGCGTCGAGCCGGAACACCTTGCCCGCATAGCTCCGCAGGCCCTCGAAGACGCCGTCGCCGTAGAGCAGACCGTGGTCGAACACGCTCACGACCGCCTGCTCCTCGGGAACGAGGCGGTCGTTCATGAAGATCATCCGCGGCATGGCGAGGCTCCTGACGGGTCCGGGCGGGATGGCGGCGGTCGCCGCCACGGCAACGGGCTCAGCCGGCCAGCCGCCGGGCTGCCGGGTCGGCGGCATCATCGACGCGGCCCGCCGCCAACCGCACGATCCGGTCGGCCCGCCGGGCGACCGCCGCGTCGTGCGTGACGAGCACTATAGAAAGGCCGTCGGCGCGGTTCAACTCGCAGAGCGTCTCGAGGATGCCACCGCCGGTGGCCTCGTCGAGATTGCCGGTCGGCTCGTCGGCCAGGAGCACCCGCGGCCGGGTCACGAGGGCCCGGGCGATCGCCACCCGCTGCATCTCGCCCCCCGACAGCTGCCGGGGCTTGTGCCGCAGGCGGCCGCCGAGGCCGAACCGGTCGAGCAGCCCCCGCGCGGTGTCGTGCGCCTCGCGCCGCACCCGGAGCCACTCGAGCACGCCGTGCCGCACCATCAAGGGCGCGAGCACGTTCTCGAGGGCGTCGAGTTCCGGCAGCAGGTGATACGACTGGAAGACCATGCCGATGGCGGTGTTCCGCAGTCGGTCGCGGCGGATCGCCGACAGGCCCTCGACCCGCGTGCCGTCGAGCTCGATGGAGCCCGAGTCGGCCGCGTCGAGCAGCCCCATGAGGTGCAACAGCGTGCTCTTTCCGGACCCGCTCTGGCCGACGATCGACACGAACTCACCGCCGGCGAGTTCGAAGTCGACGCCGCGGAGCACCTCGAGCGTGGCGTCGCCGGAGCGGTAGGTCTTCCGCAGGCCGCGAACGCGGAGCAGCGGGGCGGTGTCAGTCATGCCGCAGGGCCTCCACGGGGTGGAGCCGGGCCGCCCGCAGGGCCGGCAGCACACTCGACGCCACGGCGATGCCGACGGCGCCCACGATGATCCAGGCCACCGTGAACGGATGCACGATCGAGGGGATCCGGTAGAAGTAGTAGATCGAGGGGTCGAAGACCCGCTCGCCCGTGCACCATTCGACGCCCGCCCGGATGGCGTTGATGTTCCAGGCGATCGAGAGCCCCAGGGCGAGGCCGGCCCCGGCGCCCACGATGCCGAGGAACAGGCCGTAGCCGAGGAAGATCCCGCCGATGCCGCCGGCGCTGGCGCCGAGCGACTTGAGGATGCCGATGTCGCGGGTCTTCTCCACCACGATCATGAAAAAAATCGCGAGGATCCCGAAGCCCGCCACGGCGATGATCAGGAACAGCAGGATGTTGAGCACCGACATCTCCATGTCGACCGCCGCCAGGAGCGGTCCCTGCTTGTCGCGCCACGTCGAAACGGCATACATGTCGGCCGGAAACACGCGGCGAAGCCGGTCGCGAACGCCGTCGAGGTCGGCCCCGTCGCGGAGCTTGATCTGGATCGAGTTGACGCTCGCGAGGCCCGACTGCGGATCGATCATGCCCCGCATCCGCTGGAGCGATGCGATCGGCACGAACACGAAGTTCGAGTCGTACTCGCTCATCTTGCTCTCGTAGAAGTCGACGACGGTGAAGGTGTCGCTGACCGCCTTCGGCGGCGTGCCCGCCGTCGGGAACGTGATCTTCACGTCGTCGCCCGGCAGCACGAGGAACCGGTCGATGCCGGCCGTGTCGCGAAAGCTCGCCAGGCCGATGCCCGGCACGATCCCGGTGAACTGCTCCGTGGCGGGATCCATCCGCGTCCCCTCCTCGGGCCGCGCCTGCCGGAACGGGTCGGCGGGCTTCGGGGTGCCGGCGGCCGGATCGGTCGCCGGGGCTGGGGCCGCATCCGTCGTGGCGGCGAGCACCGCGTCCACCTGCTGATCGACCGACCGCGTCGCGTTGCCGGCGGCCGGATCGGCCGCGACGCCCGCCCGCCGATCGGCCTCGACCTTCTCCCTCCACACCCGCTCCCGCTCCACCCGCATCCGCCGGTGAGGCCAGCCCGCCCCCTCGAGCGCGGGCCGCGTGGCGGCCTTCGCGTCGGACTGGCTGTCGACCGTGTCGTAGCCGCCGTCGCGCAGGGCGAAGGAGAGCTGCCCCCGGTTGGCCGGATGCTGAAGGTAGCGGCCGAAGTCGCTCACCCGGGCGTGCGTGGCCTCGTCGATGCCGATCAGCATGATCTGCCGGGTGATCCACTGGCCGCGGACCTGGTAGTTCAGCATCGCGGGCACGGCCACGGTGGGCGTCATGCCGACGATGTCGTCGCCGGCGGCCCGCCTGATCTCGTCCATGTGCCACTGCGGATCCTGGAACCCGGAGAGCGAATGGCTCTCGAACACCAGGTCGGAGAGGATCCCGTGGATCCGGGTCTGCATCTCGTGGGAAAAGCCGGCCATCACGGCGTTGACGACGATCATCGTCGCCACGCCGAGGGTCACGCTGACGATGCTCGCCAGCGCGATCCAGCGGGTGCGGAGATACCGCCAGCAGAGCAGGAGTTTGTACATCGGGGGCCCGGGCCTCTCGTGGGGGCGGAACGATAGCAGCCCCCCTGCCCCGCCGAAACCCCGGATTCACCCCGGCTTATGCCCGGGGGCGGTGGATGGGGAACAGGATCACGTCGCGGATGCTCGCCGCGGCGGTGAGGAACATCACCAGCCGGTCGATCCCGATCCCGAGGCCGCCGGCCGGCGGCATGCCGTGCCGCAGGGCGGTGATGAAGTCGGTGTCCATCCGGGCCATCGACTCCTCGGCCGCGAGGCCCGCCAGCTGCGTCCGGAAGAGTTCCTCCTGCAGATCGGGGTCGTTGAGCTCCGTGTAGGCGTTGGCGAGCTCCATGCCGGCCACGTAGAGCTCGAACCGCTCGGCCACGTGGGGCTGGCCCGCCTTCCGCTTGGTGAGCGGACAGATCGAGGCGGGATAGTCGATCACGAACACCGGGCCGTCGAGCGTCTTCTCGACCGTGGCCTCGAAGAGGTCGCTCTTGATCACGTCGGGATGCCGGCCGGCGGTCTCCACGCCCGCCTGCGCCGCCGCCGCCGCCACGCTCGCCGGATCCTCGGGATCACAGCCGGTCACCTCGCGGAGGAGATCGTCGTACTTCGCGCGGCGAAACGGCGGCGTGAGATCGACGGGCCGGCCCATCCACTCGAACCGCGTGGGCGACCCGGCCACCTTCGCGGCCTCGAGGATGATCGCCTCGGTGAGGTCCATCATGGTCTCGTAGTTGCCGTAGGCCTCGTAGGCCTCGAGCATCGTGAACTCGGGGTTGTGCCGGGTGCTCACGCCCTCGTTGCGGTAGACGCGGCCGAGCTCGAACACCCGCTCCAGGCCGCCGACCAGGAGCCGCTTGAGGTGGAGCTCCAGGGCGATCCGCAGCACCAGCGGCATGTCGAGGGCGTTGTGGTGCGTGGTGAAGGGCCGGGCGGCGGCGCCGCCGGCCGTGTCTTGGAGCGTCGGGCCCTCGACCTCGAGATAGCTCCGCTGGGCGAGCACGCGGCGGACCGCCTCGACGATCCGGCTGCGGGCCACGAACCGGTCGCGGACCCCCTCGCCGTGGATGAGATCGAGGTATCGCATCCGCTGCCGCAGCTCGGCGTCGACCAGACCGTGGTACTTGTCGGGCGGCGTGGCCAGCGACTTGGTCAGAAACTCCAGGTGCGTGACGAACACCGTCATCTCGCCGGTCTTCGACCAGCCCAGCCGGCCGTCCACGCCGACGATGTCGCCGAGGTCGAGACAGTCGACGACCTTCCAGATCTCGGGGCCGACCTGCTTCTTGCCGAGCATCAGCTGGATGCGGCCGGTGCGGTCGTGGAGGTCGATGAACACGAGGCTGCCGGCGCTCCTGAGCAGCATGATCCGCCCCGCGACGCGGACGGTCGGCCCATCGTCGGCGGCCTTGTCGAGGCCCTCGCCCCGGGCCCGCACGTCGGCGATCGGCAGGGCGTCGTCGAACCGCCTGCCCCAGGGATCGATGCCCATGGCGACGAGCCGGTCGAACTTGTCGCGCCGCGCCTTCTCGAGCTGGGCGGCGGTGCCGGAGGCAGAGTCGGAATCGTGGGGCTGGGCCATGTCGATGGAGTCAGGAGAGAGTCGCAGGAACACCGAACGGGTCCGGATTGTCGCCGGGCGGGCGTTCCGCGAGAAGGCCAACCGCGGCGGAGCGACCCGCCCGGCTCGGGCCGGCCACGACGCCCCTGCGGGAATGGCCCTACACTGCTCGACACGGCCCCGACCCACGCTGCATGAGCCATCCGCCCCCGCCACCGTCGCTGTTCAGCGTCGAGCTCCGCACGGCGCGGTGGGAGCTGCTCGTCGCGTGGTATCGCGACATCGTCGGCCTGAAGGTGCTCCTCCGGGTGGAGGACGATCGCTACGCGCTGCTCGACGCCGGCTGCACCCGGCTGGCGATCATGGGCCGCTCGACGCCGGGCGAGCCGAGCGGCCGCTGGAGCCTCGGCTTCGAGACCGACGACCTCGACGCCGCCTGGCTTCGGCTCGGCGCCGCCGCGACCTCCCCCCCGCGGGCCAACCCCGAGGGCTTTCGGGAACTGGTTGCGATCGATCCCGACGGCAACAAGATCCGCCTCTTCACCTGGTCTCCGGGGCACCACGC
>JBIIMU010000381.1:0-3385 GCA_044337845.1 Pirellulales bacterium
TGCCTCGAGTTCAGCTACACCCAGGCCCCCCCGCAGATGAAGTCGTTCGTGATGAGCCTCTACCTGCTGAGCGTCTCGCTCGGCAACCAGTTCACGGCCGCCGTGAACTGGCTCATCGAGATCGCCGGCGGAACGTCGACCCTGACCGGGGCCTCGTATTATTGGTTCTTTACCGGCTGCATGACGCTGGCGACGCTGCTCCTCGTTCCGGTAGTCTTGTGGACCAAACCCCGCGAATACCTCCAGGCGGAGGCCGACGCGCCCGCCACCTGACCATCGCCTTCCCACGACCGTCGCCCGAAAGGACCTCCGGATGAACGCCCCGCTCGCCACCCGCCGCACCTTCCTGGCCGCCAGCGCCTCCGCCGCCGGTGTGCTGGCCGCCGCCCCCCTGCGGGCCACCGCCGCCGATCCCGCGCCGGCCGCCGCCGCGAAGCAGCCGCCGTTCACGATCTCGCTCGCCCAGTGGTCGCTCCACAACACGATCTTCGGCGGCAAGCTCGACAACCTCGACTTCCCCCGGGCCGCGAAGCAGCAGTTCGGCATCGAGGCCGTGGAATACGTCAACCAGTTCTTCAAGGACAAGGCCCGCGACGAGGACTACATCGCCGAGCTCGCCAAGCGGGCGGCCGACGAGGGCGTGACCAACGTGCTGATCATGTGCGACGGCCTCGGCAACCTCGGCGACCCCGACGACAAGGCCCGCACCAAGGCGGTCGAGAACCATTACCCGTGGGTCGAGGCGGCGAAGCGGCTTGGCTGCCACTCGATCCGCGTCAACGCCGCGAGCAAGGGCACCTTCGAGGAGCAGCAGAAGCTCGCCGCCGACGGTCTCGGCCGGCTCTCGGAGTTCGCCTCGCAGATGGGCATGAACGTGATCGTGGAGAACCACGGCGGCCTGTCGAGCAACGGCGAATGGCTCGCGGGCGTGATGAAGCTGGTCGCCAAGCCGAACTGCGGCACGCTGCCCGACTTCGGCAACTTCTACGACTACGACCGCTACCGCGGCGTGGCCGACCTGATGCCGTTCGCCAAGGGCGTGAGCGCCAAGAGCCACGAGTTCGACGCCGACGGCAACGAGGTCCGCACCGACTACCGCAAGATGATGAAGATCGTGCTCGAGGCCGGCTACCACAGCTGGGTGGGCGTGGAGTACGAGGGCAAGGAACTGTCGGAGCCGGAGGGGATCCTGGCCACGAAGAAGCTGCTCGAGCGGGTTCGCGACGAGCTGGCGTGAGCGACGGCGGGCGGCGACCGCATTGACCGTCGCGGCCGCGCCTCGCTACAGTTCCGGCCTTCCATCCGCCCGCCCCGCCAGCCCGCCGATGCCCACCGACAACCTGCGTTCGCTCGCGACCGAGACCGCCGCCCACTCCCGCCTCCTGAGCATCGCCGACACGCCCGTCGGCAAGGGGGTGTTCGCCCGCCGCGGCATCGCGTCCGGCACGGTGCTGGGTGAAATCCACGGCACGATCCTCGACGACCACCCCGAGGATTCGAGCTACGTGATGGAACTCCCCGGCGGCCGGCTGCTCGACCCGGCCCCGCCGTTCCGGTACGTCAATCACAGTTGCGATCCCAACTGCGAGATTTTCTACTGGGAGGCCGAGCCCGGCGAGACGGAGGAAGAGCGGCTGTGGATGCAGACGATTCGACCGATCGCGGCGGGCGAGGAACTCCTGATCGACTACTGCTGGCCGGCCGACGCCGCGATCCCCTGCCGCTGCGGGACCGCGAACTGCCGCGGCTGGATCGTGGATCCGGCGGAGCGGCACCTGATCGAGCCGCCGGCGGAGTGAGCGGCTCCCCAGGCCGCTGGCGGACGGCGGGCTGGCTCGCGGCCGCCTGCCTGACGATCCTCGCCGGGATCGGGATCTCGCGGCTGCGGCTCGACGACGACCTCCGCACGCTGATCCGCGACTCCAGCGGCGAGTTCGCCCTCGTCGACGAGGTGGCGGCGGTCTTCGGGCCGCCGGACCGCGACTGCATCGTGCGGGCCACGGCGCGGTCCGGCGACATCTTCGACGCCGCCCCGCTGGCCGCGCTCGAAGGGCTGGCCACCAGGCTCCGCGGCATCGACGGCGTGGCCGAGGTGCGGAGCATCTTCGACATCCGCCGCCAGGGGGCGGCCGGCGCCGTGCTCCCGGTGATCCCGCGGCGGGCCGAGCCCCTCGACGCCGAGGCGCGGGCCGAGTCGAAGGCCCGCGCGGCACGCCATCCGCTCGTGGCCGGCCATCTCCTCTCGGCCGACGCGACGACCTCGCTGGTGCTCGTGCAGCTCGCCGCCGACGCCGACCGGCCGCCGCGCTCGACGGAGGTCGTGGGCCGGATCGAGGCCGCGCTCGCCGCGGAGGCGGCCGCCGAGGGGCCGCTGAGCCTGGAGCTCACCGGGCTTCCCGCGCTCCGGGAGCAGGCGATGCGGGCCCTCCGCCGCGACATGCTCACCTTCAACTCCATCGGCCTGTCGCTCGCCGTGGTGCTCTCGGCCGCCGTCGCCCGCAGCCTGCGTTCCACGGTGGTGGCCTGCGTGCCGCCGTTCGTGGGGGCGATCTGGGCCCTCGGCACCCTCGGCCTGCTGGGCGCCCCGATCACGATCCTCACGAGCGTCGTCCCGTCGCTGGCGCTCGTGGTGGGCACCTGCGATTCGATCCATTTCATCGAGGACATGCGGCGGAGCGTCCGCCGCGGCGTGCAGCCCCTCGCCGCCTCGTCCGGGGCCGTGCGGCGCGTGGGGGCCGCCTGCGGCCTGACGAGCATCGTCACCGCCATCGGCTTCGCATCGCTGGCCGTCGCCCGAATCGAGGCCGTGCGGTCGTTCGGCATCGCCGCCGCGATCGGGG
The DNA here is from genome assembly GCA_044337845.1 of Pirellulales bacterium. Classification (GTDB taxonomy): domain Bacteria; phylum Planctomycetota; class Planctomycetia; order Pirellulales; family UBA1268; genus QWPN01. The sequence goes on from JBIIMU010000381.1 coordinate 2,841, forward strand.
CCCTGGCCAGCTTCCTGGCCGTCACGCTCCTCACGCCGCTGATCGCCGCCACGCCGTTCTGCAGCGGCCTGCGGCTGGGGCAGTCGTCGCGGCACGCGGGCCGGCTCGCGAACGTCCTCACGGCCATCTCGGTGCGCAACGCCCGCCCACTGGCCGCGCTGGCATGCGTGGCGACGGTGATGCTCGGCCTGGCGGGCTCCGGACTCGACGCCGACAACCGGATCGTAGACTCGCTGCCCGCGGGTGCGGCCGCCTCGCAGGCCCTGGCCCGCGTCGACGCGGAGTTCGGCGGCACGATGGGCGTGGACGTGGTCGTCGAGTGGCCGCCCGACGTGGACTGGCGCGACCCGCGCGTGCTCGACGCGCTCCGCCGCGCCGAAGCGGTGGTCGCCGGGGAGGCGGGTGTGGCCCGGCCGATCTCGCTCGCCACGATCGCCGGCGACATGCCCCCCCGGATCCGCCGCCGGCTCGCCGCCGCCGACGTGGCCGACCTCGTCTCCCCCGACGCCCGGATGGCGCTCGTGCGGGCCCGCGTCGCCGATCTC
>JBIIMU010000029.1:0-12898 GCA_044337845.1 Pirellulales bacterium
GCTCGACCGCCCCGCCGGGACGGCGGCCCACCTCGCCGCGGGCCGCACGCTCGTCGACGCGACCCTCGCCTGCCTGCCGTCGGCCCCGGCGTCGAGATTACGGGTGGGGCGGCCGCGGCTCGATCGCACCGAGATCGTCCGCCGGGCGATGGATCACCTCGACGACGCGCCGCTCCTGCCGTCGGCCGCGGAACTCGCCCGGCACGTCGGCGTGACGGACCGGACGCTGTTGCGGACGTTCCACGAGACGTTCGGCGTGCCGCCGAAGCGCTACCTCATGCTCCGCAGCCTGCACGCCGTCCGGCGCCGGCTGCGAGACGGCGCCGATCACGACGAGACGGTGGCCGACGTGCTCACGCGGCACGGCGTCTGGGAGTTCGGCCGGTTCGCGGCCCGGTACCGCGGGCACTTCGGCGAGTCGCCGTCCGAGACGCTCCGCCGCGCCCGCGGGTGATCCGACCGCGCGCCGCCACGCTGCGGCCGCAGGCTCAGCGGCCCGTGCCCGAGGCGGCGGTGACGGCCTCCATCACGCGGTTGAGGTTGAAGCTGCCCGGCTTCTGCCGGGGCGGAAACTCCTTGAAGCTCTGCAGCCACTCTCCCACGTGGGCGGCGGCGGGCGCGATCATGAACATGTGCTCGAGATACCACCGCTGGTAGTCCATGCCGATGTCCTGCGCGAGCTCGAAGGGGTCCATCCGCAGGTTCACCAGCGTCGGCGCCCGCAGCTCCTCGAACGGCTGCAGCCAGACGTGCATGCCGTGGGCGGGCTGCTTGAGGAACGTGGCCTTCCAGTTGCCGTAGCGGAGGGCCGCCACACTGCCGTCGTCGGTCCAGTAGATGAAGTCCTTGCGGGGCCACTCCGCCTGCCCGCGGAGCGCCGGGCCGAGGTCGTAGCCGTCGAGATGCACCTTGTAGGAGCGGTCGCCGATCTGCCGGCCCTGCTTCAGGTCCTCCTTCGCCGTGGCGTCGCCCGCGGCCGCACAGAGGGTGGTCAGCATGTCCTCGTGGGCGCCGATCTCGTTGATCACCGTGCCCGGCTTGATCGTGCCCGGCCAGCGGATCGCGCAGGGCACCCGGTAGCCCCCCTCCCACTGCGTGTTCTTCTCGCCGCGGAACATGGTCGTGCCGCCGTCGGGCCAGGTGAAGGCCTCGGCCCCGTTGTCGGTCGAGTACATCACGATCGTGTTCTCGGCGAGGCCGAGTTCGTCGAGCTTGGCGAGCAGCTCGCCCACCTGCCGGTCGTGCTCGACCATGCCGTCGGCATAGATGCCCAGGCCCGTCTTCCCGGCCACGCCGTCCTTGAGGTGGGTGAAGATGTGCATCTTGGTGGAGTTCCACCAGATGAAGAACGGCTTGTCGGCCTGCTTCGCCTTGTCCAGGAAGGCGAAGGTCTTCGCGTTCACCTCCTCGTCGATCGTCTCCATCCGCTTCTTCGTGAGCGGGCCGGTGTCGGTGATCCGCCCGTCGGCGAAGGAGTGGATCACGCCGCGGGGGCCGAACTTCTTCTTGAACTCGGGGTTCTTCGGGTAGTCGGGGTGCTCCGGCTCCTCCTCGGCATTGAGGTGGTAGAGGTTGCCGTAGAACTCGTCGAAGCCGTGATTCGTCGGCAGCATGTCGTCGCGATCGCCGAGGTGGTTCTTGCCGAACTGCCCGGTCATGTAGCCCTTCGCCCGCAGGAGCGTGGCGATCGTCGGGTCTTCCTTTCGCATGCCCTCGGGGGCGCCGGGCAGGCCGACCTTCGTGAGCCCGGTGCGGATCGGCGCCTGGCCGGTGATGAAGGCCGCCCGGCCGGCGGTGCAGCTCTGCTGGCCGTACCAGTCGGTAAACAGCGCGCCCTCGCGGGCGATGCGGTCGATGTTGGGCGTCTTGTAGCCCATCATGCCGTGGTTGTAGGCCCCGACGTTGAACTGGCCGATGTCGTCGCCCCAGATCACGAGGATGTTGGGACGTTTCGGTTGCTGGGCCGACGCGGAAGCGGCGAGCAGCGTGAGCACCGCGAGCGCGGCGGACAGGGCGAGCGGGCGAACGAGGCAACGCGACGGCATCGGGGAACTCTCCTGGAAGTCGGTGATCGGAGGCCTACCAGACCGGCCACCGCGATCGGCGGCAAGGCACTATACGACAGAAGTCCTCGAGACCCTCTGGGACGAATCGGCCGCGCGGCTGGGACGAATCGGCGCAAAAGGGACGAAACGGGCACTGGGAGGGACGAATCGGCGGCTTCGGGGCATTGCGAAACGCGACGGGCAGCCTGACAATTTCCTGGTGATGAGCGATGGGGCGCGGGCGGAACTGCGGACACCATCGAGGCTTCCACTCGCGAGGGTTCCATGAGCATCATGCCCATTCGGATGCGTCGGCTGGCGAAGGCCGGCTCCTTTGCCGCGCTGCTGACACTGGCGTCACTGCTGGCCGCGGGAGCGGCTTCCGCGGCGCCCCTCACCTGGAGCCTGTCCGGCACGACCGACGGCACCTGGTCCACCGGTTCGACCAACTGGACGGGCGCGAGCGGCACGCCGTGGAACGCGACGAGCGGCACCGGCAACGTCGCCGTGTTCGTCACGCAGCGCGGCACGTCCACGCTCTCGGAGCCGGTCACGGTGAACGGGATCACGATCTCGGCGACGGGCCGCGTGATCCAGTCGGGCACCATCAATCTCGCGTCCAGCGGCACGCTGCCGGTTCCGGAAATCGCCGTCACGGTCGCGAGCAGCACGATTTCTTCGGTGCTGGCGGGCACCGGCTTCCGCAAGCAGGGGACTGGATCGCTTGTGCTCTCCGGGGTGAACACCTACTCGGGCACCACCACGATCAACGCCGGTTCCGTGCTGATCAACAACTCGTCGGCCGTCGGCAGTGGTCCGGTCGTGATCACCGGCACCGCGGGCAACCAGTTCCCAAGGCTCCTGCTCAACGGCACGTCGATGACGTTCGCCAACAACGTGACCGTGTCGGGCACGCACGGCCAGTCGGGCGCCGGCGCGCTGCACTACAACATCGGCTCGGGCACGGCCACGCTCTCGGGCACGATCACGTTCCTGACCTCGGCCACGGCCGGCGGTCAGATCTCGGCGGCGTCGGTCAGTTCCTCCATGCTCTTCACCGGGCCCGTGAACTCGACGCCCGCCCTCAATCTCCGCATCGGCACGTTCCTCCTCGCCGGCGGTGGCTCCTACCCGTCGATCGACCTCGGCGAGGGCACCACGCGGGTGGCCGCCACCAACGGCATCGCCACCACCGCGCGGTTCAACTTTCAGAACATCAACAACAACAACAGCGTCTTCGATCTCAACGGCTTCAACCAGACGCTCGCGGGCATCACGCGGGGCGGCACCACCGGCAGCGCCCGCGTCTACAACACTTCCTCCACGACCGACTCGACGCTCACACTCACGGGGTCGTCCTCCTTCAGTGGATCGTTCACCGACTTCAGCAGCACGTCCAAGAAGGTGAATCTGGTCATCTCGGGCGGCACCCACACGTTCACCGGCACCAGCACCTTCACCGGCACGTCCCGCGTGGATGGCGGCCTGCTCGTGTTCGGCAACGCCACGACCATGCCGAACAGCGTCTTCGACACCAGCGGGGCGGGCACGCTGCAGGTCGCCTCGGGCACGACCGTGACGCTCGGCGGCCTCGCCGGCGGTGGAGCGTTTGCACCGGTGAACTACGGGACCATCTCGTCGCTCGTGCTCAACAACCAACCGGGCATCAGCACCACCTACTCCGGCAATCTCGCCGACGGTGCGGCGGGGATGCAGCTCGTGAAGACCGGGACGTCGCTCTTCGCGGCGGCCGCTCCCGGCGTCCAGGTGCTGTCGGGAACCAGCCTGTACACCGGGGCCACGCGGATCACCGGCGGCGTGCTGCAGTTCGCCGCACCGTCGGCCCTGTACGGCGGCAACGTCGGCAGCTGGACGGCCGCCAACCTGATCACCGGCAGCGGCGGCGGGCTGGCGGTCAACGTAGGCGGGGCTGGTGAGTTCACCACCTCCGACGTGGCCACGCTCGCCGCGCTCGGCTCGGCCACCGACGGCTTCCTGCCGGGCTCGTTCCTCGGGATCGACACGTCGAACGCCGGCGGGAACGTCAGTCTCGCCACACCGCTGGCCGACCCCAACGGTGGGGCCAACTCGCTCGGCCTGCTGAAGCTCGGCAGCGGCACGCTCACGCTCACGGCCGCCAATACCTACACCGGGGTCACGTCGGTGGCGGGTGGCGTGCTCGCCTTCAGCGGGGCCGGGGGCATTTCGGCGGCCAGCGGACTTGCCGTGTCGTCGAGCGCCACGCTCGACCTCACGACGCTTTCGGGGACCGGCCTCACGGTGCCCTCGCTCAGCCTCTCGTCGGGAGGCATCGTCGCGCTCGGTGACAAAACGCTCACCTTCGGCAACGCCGGCTCGAGCACCCTCGCGGGCGGCGTCGTGTCGGGCACCGGTGGGCTCGTCTACACCGGGACGAGTGCCCTGGTCGTCAACGGCAGCAATGCGATCGCCGGGCCGGTCACGCTCGCGGCCGGGAGCGTGATGTTCCTCCAGAACCCGTACGGCCTCGGCGACGCGGCCGTCGGCACGACGCTCGAGGAGGGCTCCCGGATCTACCTGCTCTCGACCGCCAACTCGGCACCGATCCCCGAGCCGTTCAGTATCGCGAGCAGCGGCACGATCCAATCGGGCAACAGCGTGGCCTTCACGCTCGCTGGACCGGTGGCCGTGAGCGGGACGCTCACCCTCAGCACCGACGCCGGCGCGGCGATGACCATCACGGGCTCGGTGTCGGGCGCGGGAACCATCCAGAAGACCGGCGGGGCGAACCTCACGCTCTCCAACACCACATCCACCAACACCTTCAGCGGCACGTTCTTCCAGCTCGGAACGGGCACCGTGAACGTGGTCGCCGCCACGGCTTTCGGGACGGGTCAGGCCGTGACCGGCTCGGCCGCGGGGCCGATCAACTTCACGAACGTCGTGGGCACGATCCCGACGTCGCTCTCGTTCGCCGCCGGCAGCGCCGTCGGTACGACGCTGAATAACGTCAACGGGACCTTCGCCGGCAACATCACCGGCGACGGCGGCACCGGTGGCCTCACGAAGTCGGGCACCGCTACGACCGCCCTGAGCGGCACGAACACCTACGTGGGCACCACCACGATCAGCTCCGGCGGCGGCATCCTCCGGATCGACGCCGCGTCGGCTCTCCCGGCGAGCGGCACGATCTCGATCCCGAAGCAGGGCGCGAGCGGCGGCTACCTGCAGCTCAACGCGTCGGGCACGAACGTGTTCTCGAACCCGTTCGCCAACTTCAGCTCGGCGAATCCGCCGACGATCGGCGGCACGCCCACGATCCAGAATCTCCAGGGAGACACCACGCTCACGGGCACCATGAACGTGGGCAGCCCGGGGGGCAGCGGCATCATCGTGCAGTCGGACGGGGGGCTCCTGACGCTCACCGGCACGATCAGCAACACGGCCGGGGGCAGCCGGCCGCTGTTCATCGGCGGATCGGGGAACGGCGTCGTGGCCGGGCCGGTGCTGGCCGTCAGCGCGTCGAGCAGCGGCATCAACAAGTACGGCACCGGCACCTGGTCGGTCACCGGCACCGCCAACACGTTCACGCTCACCCCGGCGGTGCTCGACGGGGTGCTCGACGTGGCCAGCCTCGCCGATTCCGGTGTGGCCAGCGCGCTCGGCTCCGGCACGGCCTTCACCTTCTCCGGGCAGGGCACGAGCGGCACGCTCCGCTACACGGGGGCGACTCCGCAGGCCACCAACCGGGCGATCCAGGTCGACTCGACCGGGGGCACGATCGACTCGTCGGGCTCGGCCCCGCTCACCTTCACCGGCACGGTGCGGGCGCTCGACACCGGCAACTTCAACCTCAACTTCACGTCCGGCTCGAACGTGGCCGTCAACACGACGAACGTCGCACCGGGCACCGCGGTGGGCCTGACCGTGTCCTCCACCGCCCTGCCGGCCGGGACCACGATCGTGGCGATCAACGGCAACCAGTACACGCTCAGTAACCCGGCCCTCGCCACCGTCTCGACCAACGCCGTGTATTCGCTGGCCCTCGAGCGGACGCTGCGGCTGGGAGGCAGCAACGCGGGGGCCAACACGATCTCCGGCCCGATCGTGAACTCCGGTTCGGGAAGCCTGCTCGGGATCACGAAGACCGGCGCGGGCACCTGGATTCTCAGTGGCACGAACACGTATGGCGGCACGACCCAGGTCGATGCGGGCACGCTCCTCGTCAACGGCAACAGCGGCAGCGTGGTGGCGCCGTTCGTGGTCAATGGCGGCATCCTCGGCGGGTCGGGGACGATCGGCGGGGCGGTGACCGTGAACGCACTCGGGACGCTCGCCCCGGGCTCGGGGATCGCCACGCTCACGACGGGCTCGGCGGTGACCTTCACCGACGGCTCGACCTTTGCCTACGACTACGAGACGAACCTTCTCACGGCCGACCTCGTGCGGATGTCGGGCGGCCTCTCGCTCAGCGGCACCGTGCCGCTGACCGTCACCGACCTGGGCCCGAACGCGGCCGTGACCCCCGGCACCATCTTCTCGCTGATCAACTACGGCGGTGGCCTCAGCGGCAGCGGGCTGTTCTCCTACGGCGGCCTGCCGCTCGCCGACGGGGGCACGTTCACGGTCGGCGCCAACACCTGGCAGATCGCCTACTCGTCCACCACCGCGGGCGTGAACGTGTCGACGCCGCTGCCGAGCAGCTCGTACGTCAACCTGATCGCGGTGCCGGAGCCGACGGCGTGGGCCATGCTCGGGTCGGCCGTGGCGATCGCGGTGGTGATGCGTCGGCGATCGACCTGATCGCCTCCACCAGCATCACCGCCGCGAGGGCCAACAGCACGAGCCCCACCCAGGGGACCGGGTCGGCGGGGACCACGAGCCCCCGTTCGCCCCGGAACTTCGGCAGCGTCATGCTGGCCAGGGCCCACGTGCTCATCACGTACATGAACGCCGTGGGCAGTCCGGTGACGACCCAGACCCACGTCTCGCGGCGCGTCCGCCAGAGCCAGACCGTGACCCCGAGCAGCGTGAGCGCCGCGAGGAGCTGGTTGCTCGCCCCGAACAGGCTCCAGAAGGTCTTCCAGGCCGGAACGGGATTGCCACTGGCATCGAGGTTCGGCCGGAGCAGGAACACCAGCGGCACGCCCGCGGTGAGCGCGGTGCCGAGCCAGCCGCCGGCCCGGCCCTGCAGGCCGGTCAGCTCCTCGACGATGTAGCGGCCCAGCCGCGTGCACACGTCGAGGGTGTCGTAGACGAACGTCGTGAACGCCATCAGGGCGAACGACACGCCGATCGCCGCCGGCACGCCGAGGATCTCCAGGAACTGCCCCATGCCGAGGGCGTAGACGAAGTTGGGCGACTGCTTCGTGAGCGGGCTGTCGGCGGCGAGCACCATCACGCAGCACAGGCTGACCACGGCCACCATTGCCTCGAGGAGCATCGTGCCGTAGCCGATCGGCCGGGCGTCGGTCTCGCGGCGGAGCTGCTTGCTCGTGGTGCCCGAGGCGATCAGCGAGTGGAAGCCCGAGCAGGCCCCGCAGGCGATCGTGATGAAGAGCATCGGCACGAGCGGCTGGCCGTTGGCCGCCTGCCAGCCGGTGAACGCCGGGTAGCGGATCGACGCGTCGCCGCCGAACAGGCCGGCCAGGGAGCGGTCGCTGGCGACGAGGCCGAGGGCCGCGCCGGCGAGGGCCACGTAGAGGAAGCAGCCGCCGAGGTGGCCGCGGGGCTGGAGCAGCAGCCACATCGGCATCATCGCCGCCACGAGGCAGTAGCCGAGCAACAGCATGCCCCAGATCTTTTGAGCGGTCGCGTCGGAGGTGCCGAAGCTCGTCGCCAGATCGAACGGGATCCGCTGCCCCCCCCAGATCGCGAGGCCGACCAGCGGGAGGAAGACGGCCGTGGCGAGCCAGAGGGGCATCCGGGCATACCGCATCGCGAGGCCCATGATCACGGGCAGCGCGAGATAGAGCAGGCTCGAGGTGGCGATCCCGCCCCCCGACACGCTCTCGCCGTTCTCGAGCACCTGCCGCCCCACGAAGCTCGCCGCCGTGATGTCGGTGAAGGCGACGATGATGTACACCAGCGCGATCCACACGAAGGCCAGGAACAGCACGTAGGCCCGGCGGCTCATGTGGTCGCGGACGACCTCGGCGATCGAGCGGGCCTTGTGGCGGACCGAGGCCACGAGGGCCGCGAAGTCGTGCACGCCGCCGACGAGGATGCTGCCGACGAGGATCCAGAGCAGCGCGGGCGCCCAGCCGAAGGCGACGCCCGCGAGGATCGGCCCCACGATCGGCCCCGCGGCGGCGATGGCGGAGAAGTGCTGGCCGAGCAGCAGCTGCGGCGGAATCGGCTCGTAGTCGACGTCGTCGCGGAGCGTCACGGCCGGAGTCTCGGCGGCCGCGTCGAGCCGGAACAGCCGCGCCAGGAGGCTGCCGTAGAGCCGGTAGGCCACGAGGAGGACGACGGCGCTCGGCAGGAGGACGGAAAGGAGGCTCATGTTCGGCCCGACTCCGGCGATTGTGAGGGCCGGGTTTGCCTGCCCGGCGGGAACCGGTACATCATGCCTGTCCGCGAAGCCGGCGTCGATGCACTCCGCCGGCACCCTTCAGGAGAGATCTCCCGTGTCGTCGCCCGAAACCCTGGTCATCATCGGCAGCGGCCCGGCCGGCTGGTCGGCCGCCACCTACGCCGCCCGCGCCCAGCTCGAGCCGCTCGTCTACGAGGGGGCGATCACGGAGAGGAATCGCATGGCGGGCACGCTGCCGCTCGGCCAGCTCGCCCTCACGAGCGAAGTGGAGAACTACGCGGGCTTCCCGCACGGCGATCTCGGCGGCTTCCTCGACTCCGCGCTGCCCAAGGAGCGGCGGATGATGATGCCGCCCCACGAGGGGAAGGGCGTGACCGGCCCGGAGCTGATGGAGCTGATGCGACAGCAGGCCAGCAACTTCGGCACGCGGATCGTCACCGACGACATCCTCAAGGTCGACTTCTCCGCGCGGCCCTTCAAGCTGTTTCCGGCCGAGGGCGGCGTGGTCGAGGCGCGGTGCGTGATCGTGGCGACGGGGGCCAGCGCCAACTGGCTCGGCCTGCCGAGCGAGGAGCGGTTCAAGAACCGGGGCGTGAGCGCGTGCGCCGTGTGCGACGGCGCCCTGCCGCGGTTTCGCGGCAAGCCGATCGTGGTCGTCGGCGGCGGTGATTCGGCGGTCGAGGAGGCGACCTACCTCACGAAGTTCGCGAGCACGGTGCACCTGGTGCACCGCCGCGACGAGCTGCGGGCCAGCAAGATCATGGCCCGGCGGGCCCTCGACAATCCGAAGATCAGCATCCACTTCAACTCGGCCCTCGCCGAGGTGCTCGGCGACGACTCGAGCGGCGTGACCGGCGTGCGGCTCGCGAGCACCGTGGAGCCCACGGCCGAGCGGACGCTCGAGGCGACCGGCGTGTTCCTGGCGATCGGCCACACGCCCAACACGGCGTTCCTCGACGGGCAGCTCGAGCTCACGCCCAAGAAGTACATCGTCTGGAAGCAGCATTTCCGCACGGCGACCAGCGTGGACGGCGTGTTCGCGGCGGGCGACGTGGCGGACGACTACTACCGGCAGGCGATCTCGGCGGCCGGCACCGGCTGCATGTCGGCCCTCGATGCCGAGCGGTGGCTGGCCGAGCACGGCGAGCACTGAGCCATGAGCCGCAGGCCCACGATCGGGATCCTCACCGGGGGCGGCGACTGCCCCGGCCTCAACGCCGTGATCCGCGCGGCTACGAAGTCGGCGATCCGACTCGGCTACGACGTGGTCGGCTTCCTCCGCGGCTACGAGGGGCTCGTCGACCCCGTGAGCTACATGCCGCTCGACGAGCGGAACACGGCCGGCATCCTCCTCCAGGGCGGCACGATCCTGGGCTCGACCAACAAGGGACGCTTCACGTCGCTGGTCGGCGAGGGGGAGCGGGTCGGCATCGACCCCGAGCTGCTCGCCCAGGCCGCGACCACCGTCAAGCAGATGGGGGTGGCGGGGCTCATCTGCGTGGGTGGAGACGGTTCGCTCGGGATCGCACAGCAGCTCCACGAGCATGGCGTGCCCGTGGTGGGCGTGCCCAAGACGATCGACAACGACCTCTGCGGCACCGCGTTCACCTTCGGCTTCGACTCGGCGGTGGCCACGGCGACCGACGCGCTCGATCGACTGCACACGACGGCCGCCAGCCACGAGCGGATCATGGTGCTCGAGGTGATGGGCCGGCATGCCGGGTGGATCGCCCTGCACGCCGGCATCGCCGGCGGGGGCGACGTGATCCTGATCCCGGAGATTCCCTGGTCGTTCGCGAACGTCTGCCGCAAGGTCGAGCTGCGGGAGCGCGAGGGCAAGCGATTCACGCTGATCGTGGTCGCCGAGGGAGCGCATCTCCCCGATGGCGGGCTGGTCCACGACGGCGGGGCCGGCGGCCGCGGCCAGGTGAAGCTCGGCGGGATCGGCGAGCTCGTGGCCCGCGAGGTGTCGAGCCGGCTCGATCGCGACGCCCGCACCGTGGTCCTCGGCCACCTCCAGCGCGGGGGCACGCCGACGCCCTTCGACCGCATGCTGGCCACCGAGTTCGGCGCCCACGCCGCCCGGCTCATCCACGAGGGCCGCTTCGGCGAGATGGTCTGCTACCGCCCGCCGGACATCGCGAGCGTCCCGATCGCGGAGGCCGTCGGCCGTCTCTCCACGGTCGATCCCCGCGGTTCGGCCGTGCAGGCGGCCCGGGCGCTTGGCATCGGCTTCGGCGACGACGAGGATGGTGGGCCGTTCGAGTGCAGGGGATCGGGCTCATCCAGGGCATGACGCAGGGAGCGGGACTTCATGGCTGACACGGCAGGCGTCGGGGGCAAGGTGGCGAGCGTGATGCAGGAGTCGCGGGTGTTCCCGCCTCCGGCCGAGTTTGCCCGCACGGCCCGGATCGGCTCGCTCGAGGAGTACCGCAGGCTCTCCGACGAGGTCGCCCGAAATCCCGACGCCTTCTGGGATGCCCGCGGTCGCGAGCTTCCCTGGACGACGCCCTACACGCAGGTGCTCGACTGGCAGCCGCCGGTGGCGAAGTGGTTCGTCGGGGGCCGGACGAACGCGTCGGCCGCCTGCCTCGACCAGCAGATCGCCGCGGGCCGCGGCGACAAGGCCGCCATCACGTGGGTGGGCGAGCCGGCCGGCGAGCGGCGCACCCTGACCTACCGCGAGCTGCTCGCCGAGGTCAGCCGGTTCGCGGCGGGGTTGAAGTCGCTCGGCGTCGGGCAGGGCGACGTGGTCTCGATCTACATGCCGATGACCCCCGAGCTCGTGATCGCGATGCTCGCCTGTGCGCGGATCGGCGCCGTGCACTCGGTGATCTTCGGCGGCTTCTCGAGCGAGGCGATCGCCGACCGCAACCATGACGCCCAGGCGGTGGCCGTGATCACGGCCGACGGCGGCTGGCGGCGCGGGGCCCAGCTGCCGCTCAAGAAGAACGTCGACGCGGCGCTTCAGTCGCCGGCCCATCCGCCCACGACCGTGAAGCACGTCGTCGTCCTCGAGCGGACGGGCCAGCCGGTCGACATGGTGCCCGGCCGCGACGTCTGGTGGCACGACCTCGTGGCCGGCAAGCCGGCCGACCTGCCGCCCGAGCCGATGGACTCCGAGGCCCCGCTCTTCATCCTCTACACGAGCGGGTCGACGGGGAAGCCCAAGGGCATCAAGCACACGACCGCGGGCTACGTCCTCTGGGCCAAGGCGACGGCGGAGTGGGTCTTCGACCTCCGCGACGACGACCTCTTCTGGTGCACGGCCGACTGCGGCTGGATCACGGGCCACAGCTACGTGACCTACGGGCCCTTGGCGGCGGGCGCGAGCATCCTGATCTACGAGGGGGCCCCCAACGCGCCGCACGAAGGTCGCTTCTGGGAGATCATCGAGCAGGAGAAGCCCACGATCTTCTACACCGCCCCCACGGCGATCCGCTCGTTCATGAAGTGGGGCATGCAGCACATCGAGGGCCGCGACCTCTCGAGCCTCCGGCTCCTCGGCACGGTGGGCGAGGGCATCAATCCGGAAGCCTGGATCTGGTACCACGAGGTGATCGGCGGGAAGCGGTGCCCGATCGTCGACACCTGGTGGCAGACCGAGACGGGCGGGATCATGATGAGCCCGCTCCCCGGCTGCACGCCGACGAAGCCCGGCAGCTGCACGCTGCCGCTGCCCGGCGTGGTGCCGGAGATCGTCGACGCGGCGGGCGAGCCGGTGGCCCAGGGCGAAGGGGGCTGGCTCGTGATCACGAAGCCCTGGCCCGGGATGCTCCGCGGCATCTGGGGCGACGACGCCCGGTTCGTGGAGACCTACTGGTCGAAGGTGCCGGGGAAATACCTGGCCGGCGACAACGCCCGCCAGGATGCCGACGGCTACTACTGGATCATGGGGCGGATCGACGACGTGCTCAACGTGGCCGGCCACCGCCTCTCGACCATCGAGATCGAAAGCGCCCTGGTGAGCCACCCCACGGTGGCCGAGGCGGCGGCGGTGGGCCGGCCGCACGACGTGAAGGGGGAGGCGGTCGCGGTGTTCGTGACGCTCCGTTCGGGCGTGCCCGACGACGCGCTCAAGGACACCCTGCGGAAGCACGTCCGCCACCAGATCGGCGCCCTCGCCGCGCCCGACGACATCCACTTCACGAATGCCCTGCCGAAGACGCGGAGCGGCAAGATCATGCGGCGACTGCTCCGCGACATCGCGGCCGGCAAGGAGACGGTGGGCGACACGACGACGCTCGAGGACTACTCGGTGCTGGCCAAGCTCCGCGGCGACCAGGAGTGAGGCCGCTCGGCGGCGGGGCACGGGCGGCCCCGAGCCACGGAGCGGGGC
>JBIIMU010000382.1:0-3373 GCA_044337845.1 Pirellulales bacterium
CGATGAGCGACGACCTCGTGCACTGGCGAAAGTGGGCCGGCAACCCGCTCCTGCCGGTCGATCCCGCACACCCCAAGCGGTCGAGCGCCACCCTGATCCACGATGGCGAGCGGCTGCGGCTCTACACCACGCACCCGGATGTCCGCCTACGGTTCTCCGTCGATCCCGTCGCCGCGGGCCGATTCAGGCGCTGACCGGATCCAGGAACATCGCCCGGGCGTTGCCGTGGCACACGCCCGCCACCACGGCGTCGAGCCAGTCGCGGCGGTCGGGCAGCCGGCCGCTGGCCACGTCGGCGCCGAGGAGGTCGCAGAGGATCCGCCGGAAGTACTCGTGCCGCGGATAGGAGAGGAACGACCGCGAGTCGGTGACCATGCCGACGAACCGCGCGAGCAGGCCGAGGTCGGAGAGCATGTTCATCTGGTCCCGCATGCCCCGCTCCTGGTCCAGGAACCACCAGCCGCTGCCCCACTGCATCTTGCCGGGGATGATGCCGTCTTGGAACGAACCCGGCATCGCGGCGAACACGGCGTTGTCGGCCGGGTTGATGTTGTAGAGGATCGTGCGGCCGAGGCTCCCCTCGTCGGCGAGCCGGCCGAGGAACCGCACGAGGCCGGGGCCCTGGGGAAGGTCGCCGATCGTGTCGCAGCCGGAGTCGGAGCCGAGGCGGCGGGCCAGCGGCGCGTTGGGATCGCGGAAGGCGCCGAGGTGGAGCTGGGTGACGAAGCCCCGGGCGTGGTTCAGCCGGGCGACGTGCAGGGCCACGTGGGTGGCGAAGCGATCCGCCTCGTGGGGCGTCGCGGGCGTTCCGGCCAGCGTCCGCTGCCAGATGCCGGCCGCCTCGGCGTCGGTGAGGTGGTCGGCGGCGAGCACGTCGAGGCCGTGGTCGCTCGCCCGGCAGCCGGCGGCGGCGAAGTCGGCGTGCCGCTTCGCGAGCGCCGCGAGCAGGCCTGCGTGGGTGTCGGTGGCGATTGCCGAGACGTCGGCGAGCCGCCGGGCCCAGGACGTCACCTTCTCGGGCTGGTGCACCTTGCCCGCCACGTCGGGGCGGAACGTGGGCACGACCCTCACCGGGAACCCCGACGCGGCGATCGCCGCGTGCCAGTCGAGCGGGTCGGCGGGATCGTCGGTGGTGCCGACGAGCGCCACCTTCATCGTCGTGAGGATGCCCCGGGCGGTGAGCGGGCCGGTGGCGAGCTGGCGGTTGGCTTCGGTCCAGACCTTCTCCGCCGTGGTGCCGTCGAGGAGATCGTCGATGCCGAAGTGCCGGCGGAGCTCGAGGTGCGTCCAGTGGAAGAGCGGGTTGCGGAGCGTGTGCGGCACCGTCTCCGCCCAGGCCTGAAACTTCTCCCGCGGCGTGGCGGAGCCCGTGATCCGCTCCTCGTTCACGCCGTCGGCCCGCATCGCCCGCCACTTGTAGTGGTCGCCCTCGAGCCAGACAGCGTGCAGGCTCTCGAACCGCCGGTCCTCGGCGATGTCTTTCGGGCTCAGGTGGCAGTGGTAGTCGACGATCGGCTGCGACGCCGCCACCCGGTGGTAGAGGTCGGCCGCCACCGGGGTCGAGAGCAGGAAGTCGGCGTCGCAGAATCCCATGGTGCGCCTATCGCTTCGCGAGGGCGTCGCGGATCTCGCGGAGCAGCACCACGTCTTCGGGGGGCGGCGGCGGGGCGGCGGTCACGGCCTTGTCGAACTTCGCCTTGGCGGTGTTGAGCGCCTTGATGACGAGAAAGATCGCCCCCGCGACGAGCAGGAAGTCGACCACCGACTGGATGAACGGGCCGTAGTTGAGGATCGGGTAGTTCTGAAACACCATCACCGGCTTGCCGTCCTCGAGCACCATGGTGCCGTCGGCGTTGAGCTTCGGAGCCTCCGTCTTGATCTTGTAGGCCAGGTCGGTGAAGTTCACGCCGAACTTGCTCGTCAGCAGGTTGAGCGGCGGCATGATGATGTTGGAGACGAGCGAACTGATGATCTTGCCGAAGGCGCTGCCGATCACCACGCCGACGGCGAGGTCGATCACGTTGCCCCGCATGGCGAAGTCGCGGAACTCCTTGAGAATGCTCATGACGGTCGTGCTCCGGGGGGTGCGCTGGATGGGGCGACAGTATGCCGCGGAGGCCGGTGATGGTTCAACGTGGCGTCCTGCCGCGGGCACCGGGTAGAGTGCCGTCCCGTCCTTCCGTCGAGGTCTTCCCATGCCCACGATCGGCCTCGCCCTGTCCGGCGGCGGGTTTCGCGCCACGCTCTACCACCTCGGCGTGATCCGGTACCTGCGGGACTGCGGGTCGCTGGAGCTCGTGGGGGACATCGCGGCGGTGTCGGGGGGCAGCATCCTCGCCGCGCACCTGGTGCTCAACTGGGACCGCTACACCGGCGACGACCGGGCCTTCGACGAAGCGGCGGCCGAGATCGTCCGGTTCGTGCAGCACGACGTCCGCAACCGGATCGTCCGCCGGCTGCCGCTCCTGTTCCCGGTCCGCCTGCTGGGCAAGCTCGCCGGCTGGCACGCCCCCACGTTCACCCCCAACGCGCTCCTGGAGCAGGCGTACCGCCGGTTTCTGTATGGCGACCGCCGGCTGTTCGAACTGCCGGAGAAGCCGGCGCTGCACATTCTCTCGACGAACGTCAGCGACGGCGTGATGGCGGTGTTCAACCGCGAGGGGCTGCACCTGCAGAAGCGGGAACTCGGCGAGCAGGACCCGTTTCGCCACATCACCGGCCAGACGGCGAGCGTCGCGAAGGTGGTCAGCGCGTCGTCGGCGTTCCCCGGCTTCTTCCCGCCCGTCGAGATCAGCGCCGACGACCTGGGCGTGCACGAGGGGCAGTTTCCGGCGGAGTCGTTCACCGACGGCGGCGTCTACGACAACCTCGGCATCCGGGCCTTTTCCTGGCTCACCGCCCACCGGGGTCGCGAGTACCACCGCGTGATCGTCAGCGACGCCGGCAAGCCGTTCCAGATCCTGGGCAACGCGCCCCTGGGGTTCATCGCGCAGTCGATCCGGGCGACCGACATCCTCTGGGACCGCGTCTGGCAGCTGGAGCGGGAGAACTTCGGCGACCGCAACGGCTATCACTTTCTGCCGGTCACACACGTGGTCGATCCGCACGAGGATCCGCACGCCCTGCATCCCGTGGTGCAGGCGGAGGTGTCGAGCATCCGCACCGACCTCGACCGGTTCAACGACCTGGAGGTCAACGCGCTGGTGGCGCACGGCTACGAGGTGGCCCGCAGCCTGCACCGGCGCATCGGCCAGAGGGCGCTCCAGCCGATCCACGACGGGCCCCCCTGGGAGCCACTGCCGGGCCGGCATTCGGTGACGGCGCCGCACTCGCCCGATCATGCCGTGGGCACGGCACGCAAGGCCGCCACGAG
>JBIIMU010000030.1:0-12851 GCA_044337845.1 Pirellulales bacterium
TGGCGCCGGAATGGAGCACCATGCCGCCGATCAGCTGCACGTCGTAGTGCCGCATGCCGAGGAACCGCTTGCCCCCCTCGCGGCAGACGGCGAAGGCCTCCACGAGGATGTCGTCGAGCGTCTCACCGGCGGCGAGCCGGCGGCGGAACTCGGCCGTCTGGCCGCGGAGTTCGGCGTCGCTCATCGCCTCGTAGGTGGGCTCGAGCGAGTTGATCGCCTCGATCTTGGGCTCGAGTCGGCGGAGGTAGCGGGCGTTGGACGAGCCGAACAGGCCCGTCAGGAAGCGTTCCAGCCGCGAGCCGGCGGCGGAGGCGCCGTTGGAGACCGAATCCCAGATGCGTTCGAGGGTTTCCATGAATGGCGGCGCGATGAGGCTGGCGGTCCGGGCGGGCCGCAGGGCGGGAGGCGGCGTCGGGGCTGCCGGCCGGTGAAAAAGCGGGACAACCCGTGATTCTCGCGGGAAAGCGGTGCAGGGGTCAAGGTTGACGGGGCAGGGCGGTGCGGGGCCGCGGCGGCGAACCCGTCACTTCGCCGCCCGCTCCACGAAGCCGTCGAACCAGGGCTTCACCTCCAGCGTCGCCGCCACGTACGACGCCCGGTGGTCGGCCCGCTCGCCGGCCGAGAAGAACTCCGCCTGATTGCTCCCCAGCAGCCGCGCGAAGTCGGGGGCCATCCGCGACACCACCGGCGGAATCGCCTCGTCGGCGTCGCCCCCGTAGGCCCGCAGCGGCGTCTTCACCCGCCAGCGATACGCGCCGGCGTCCTCGAGCAGTTCCCAGAATCGGCCGCGGCCCGTCTCGGCGCCGGCGATGAACTCCGGCCGCAGCAGGCCCGCCACGCCCCCCGGCACGGCCGCGTCGTAGTCGGGCCACGCCAGGTCTCCCTCGAAGAACTTCCGCGAGGCGGCCAGGTGCTCCGGCTTGATCGCCGAGGCGGCCAGCCCCGGCAGCCGGGCGTAGGCCTCGTGCGACCAGAGCATGTTGCTGATGCAGCCCTTGATCCAGGCGGCGTCCTGCGGCCGGGGGTTCGCGATCGGCCGGCGGAAGGCGGCGGCGAGGTCGACCGGGGCGCTCACCGTGGCCGCCGCGGTGACCGGCACGCCGAGCGTCTCGAGCCGCCGCAGGAACTGCATCGTGGACCAGCCCCCCTGCGACCAGCCCCAGACGAAGAACTGCGGCGTGGTCTGGCCGAGCGCCGCGAGCACCGCCTGCGACGCGCGGTGGTGGTCGACCATCGCCTGCACCGTGCCCCGGGGCACGATGAAGCAGTTGGGCACCCGCGACGGACCGAGGCCGAAGTAGTCGGCCCCGATCGCCGCGTAGCCCTGGGCCGCGAAGGCCGCGAGCACCAGCTGGGTCTCGTAGGAGTTGTCGGGGCGGGAGGGCACCTCGTCGCGGCCGAAGACGGTGCCGTGCTGGTAGCTGACGAGCGGATGCGAGGTGCCGCCGTCGTCGGGGATCGCGAGCAGGCCGCTGCCGAGCGTGGGCTGGTTGTCCCACTCGGGAATCACGGAATCGAACTGCACCTCGTAGAGCGTCACCGCGTGACGCGGGGCGGGGAACTTCCCCTTGAAGTCGCCCGCCTTCATCGTCGAGCCCGCCATGAAGGCGTCGAGGCCGGTGTCGAGGATCGCGGCGAGTCGGGCCTTGTCGTAGGAGCCGATCTTCCGGTAGCGAACGCCGGCCGCCACCGCGGTGAACGGCGCCTCGGCCCGGACCGGCGCGACCGCCGCCGCCGCGATCATCCATGCCGCCGCCATCACCATGCGCCGCGGTATCCTGTGCGACATCGCCAGTGTTCCTGGGGGTTTGGCCGGAGTGGGGGCCACCGAGCCCCCGGCCGCGAGGCCGGGCGCCGCAACCCGGGGGATGGTCGGCAGTTTAAGGTGGTGCGTCGCCATCCGTCTCGCCCCTTCCCGTCGATCCCGGAGGATCCCATGACCCGCTCGTGGTTCGTCGTCGCCGTCGGCCTGCTCGGTCTCGCCGTCCTGCCCGCCGCGGCGCGGGCCCAGCCGGCCGCCGCCCGCGGTGCTGGACAGGGGGGCGTCATCGCCCGCTCCATGCTCGTTCGCCAGGAGACGGTGCAGAAGGAGCTCGGCATCACCGCCGAGCAGAAGGCGAAGCTCGACGCGGCGCTGCCCGCGGCCCGCGGCGGCGGCGCGAACGTCCGCGAGATGTCGGAGGA
The DNA here is from genome assembly GCA_044337845.1 of Pirellulales bacterium. GTDB lineage: Bacteria > Planctomycetota > Planctomycetia > Pirellulales > UBA1268 > QWPN01. Next base: position 2,185 of record JBIIMU010000030.1, read on the forward strand.
GGAACGGCGGACGTGGCGCGAGGAGCGGCGGGCCCGGGTCGCGGAAGACGACGGCAAGCTCGGCTCCATTCTCGACGCGAAGCAGGCCGCGCGGCTCGAGCAGATCCGCGTGCAGGCCCTCGGCGGCGGCGTGTTGATGGATCCCGCCATCGCCAAGACGCTCGGCATCACCGAGGATCAGCGGGAGAAGTTCCGCACCGCCATGCAGCGGCTCCGCGACGAGGCCGACGGCGACGCTCCGGCCGGCGGCATGCGGGAGCGGATGACCGCCACGGCGATGGAGATCCTCACCCCCGATCAGCGGTCGAAGCTCGACGGCCTGCGGGGGCCCGCGTTCGACGTGAAGTCGCTGCAGCTGCGTGGTCGTCGAGGTGAGCGCGGTGGCTGACGCCGCGGCCCGCCGCGTGCTCGTCGTCGAGGCCGAGGCCGCCGCGGTCGAGGCCCTGGCCGCGGAGCTCCGCGACCGCGGCCACCGCGTGGTGGCGATCGTCGATGCGGCCGACACCGCGAGCGCGGCCACCGTGGGCGCGCTCGCCGCCCAGGCGGCGACCGATCCCCTCACCGGCCTCGCGAACCGCCGGACGCTCGACGACGAGCTCCGCGCGGCGTGGAGCCGGTGCGTGCGGGATGGCGAGCCGTTGGCCGTGCTCGTGATCGACGTCGATCACTTCAAGGCCTTCAACGACACCGTGGGGCATCAGGCGGGCGACGCCTGCCTGGCGGCGATCGCCGGTGCGGCCCGGCGGGCCTCCGCGCGGGCCGGCAGCGTGGCCTGCCGCTGGGGCGGCGACGAGTTCCTCGTGGTGCTGCCCGCCACCGACCTGACCGCGGCCGCCGCGATCGCCGACGACGTGCTGGCGGCGGTCCGCGGCCTGCCCCGGCATGTGGCCGCGGCGGGCGACCGCCGGCTGACCGTGTCGATCGGCGTCTCGGCCACGCTGCCGGCGGCGGGAGGCGATGCCGCCGTGGTCGTCGCCGCGGCCGACCGGGCGATGTATGCGGCCAAGCAGTCGGGGCGGGATCGCCGCGTGGCGGCCGAGGCCTGACGCCGCCCGGCCCGGTCGGCGTCGCGTTTCGTGGGCGGTTGTCCGGGGCCGATGGTGTCGCGGGCCCGGCCCTCCGATAATCCGCCGCATGGCGTCGTCCGGCATTCAGCATTCCGAAGTCCTGCGTGGGAAACTCGGCCTCGGCCGAGACCTCACCGGTCGGATGCTGTTTCTCGGCACGGGCACGAGCACGGGCGTGCCGCTCGTCGGCTGCGGCTGCGAGACCTGCACGAGCGGCGACCCGCGGGACGTGCGGACCCGCACGAGCGTGCTCGTCGGCCTCCCCGGCGGGCACCTGCTCGTCGACACCACGCCGGATCTCCGCGGCCAGCTGCTCCGCGAGCGGATCGGCCGCGTGGACGCCGTGGTCTACACGCACGACCACGTCGATCACGTCTACGGCCTCGACGACCTGCGGCCGGTGTGCTTCGCGACCGGCCGCTCGATCCCGCTCTACTGCGAGGAGCGGGTCGAGAACCGGATCCGCAAGGCCTTCGACTACGCGTTCGCGGCCGGGCCCCCGCTCGGCGGCGGCGTGCCGAAGGTCACCTTCGAGCGGATCGCGACCGGGCCGTTCGACCTGCTCGGCGCGACCGTCACGCCCCTGCGGCTGCGGCACGGCGTGTTCGACGTGCTCGGCTTCCGGTTCGGCAACGTCGCCTACTGCACCGACACCAACCTCATCCCCGACGAGACCTGGCCGCTGCTCGAGGGGCTCGACGTGCTCGTGCTCGACTGCCTGCGGTTCACCCGCCACCCCACCCACTTCTCACTCGACGAGGCCCTGGCCGCGGCGGCCCGCGCGGGGGCCAAGCGGACCCTCTTGGTGCACATGGCCCACGACGTCCGCCATGCCGCCGTGGAGGCCACGCTGCCGCCGGGCGTCGAGCTCGCAACCGACGGGCTCGAAGTGCCGCTCAGCTGAGACGCGCGCGGTTGTCCTTCAGGAAGCCGCCATCCCGCGAGCGATGCGGGCAGCCCGAGGCTCGCGCGCGAGCCGCAGCGAGTTGGCGATCACGGAGAGGGAGCTCAGGCTCATGGCCGCGGCGGCGAGCATCGGGCTCGTCACGTGGCCCAGCAGCGGATAGAGCACGCCCGCCGCCACCGGGATCGCGAGGACGTTGTAGAGGAAGGCGAGCAGCAGATTCTGCCGCGCGATCCGCATCGTGCGGTCCGCGATCGCCAGCGCCCGCGGCACCGCGGCGAGGCCGCCCGAGAGGAGCGTCACGTCGGCCGTCTCCAGGGCCACGTCGGCCCCGCTGCCCATGGCGATGCCCACGTCGGCCGCGGCGAGCGCCGGGGCATCGTTGATGCCGTCGCCCACGAACGCCACGGCCCCGCCTGCAGCGGCCCGCCGGGCGACCACGAGGTTTGCCTTGTCGGCGGGTGACAGCGACCCCTGCCCGCGGTCAATGCCCGCCGCCGCCGCCACGTGCCGCACGGCCGCCGGGGCATCGCCGGAGAGCATCTCCACGTGCAGGCCGCGGCCGCGGAGGCCCGCGACGACGTCAGGCGCCTCGGGCCGCAGTGCATCGGCGATCGCGAACCAGCCGACGGCCCGGCCATCGATCGCCATCTCCACCACCGTGCCGCCGGCCGCCTCCGCGGCGGCGCGGCTCGGCGGATCGCCCGCCGGCGGCGCGATCCCCCGCGCCGCGAGAAACGCCGGCGCGCCGAGCACGACGTGCCCGTCGCCCACGTCGCCCTCGATGCCACGACCGACCGCGGCCACCACGCTGGTGGCCGGGGGCACGTCGATGCCGGCGGCGCGGGCCGCGGCCGCGAAGGCGCGGGCCAGCCCGTGCTCGCTCGCAGACTCCACCGCGGCCGCCGTCGCGAGCAGCCCCCGAAAGGGCTCCGCCCGGAACGCGCCCGCCGACTCGTCCACCGCCGCGGCGCGGAGGGTGCTCGCCTCGCCCACGGCCACCAGCCGCGGCCGCCCCTCGGTGATCGTGCCGGTCTTGTCGAAGAAGAGCGTGCGGGCTGCGGCGAGCCGCTCCATCGCCTCCGCCGTGCGAACGAGGATGCCCGACCGGGCCGCCCGCCCGATCGCCACGGTCATGGCCAGCGGTGTGGCCAGGCCGAGCGCACAGGGGCACGCGATGACGAGCACGCTCACGGCCGACATGATCGCGTGCGGGAGCCGCGGCGCGGGGCCGAAGGCCAGCCAGCCGAGAAACGTGCCGGCGGCGATCGCCACGACGACCGGCACGAACACGGCCGCGACGCGGTCGGCGAGCTGCTCGATCGGAGCCCGCGTGGCATGGGCCTCCCGCACGAGCCGGGTGATCCGGGCCACGAGGGAATCGGCCGAGGCGGCCGTGGCCTCCATCACGATCGCCGCCGGCCCGTTGATCGCGCCGCCGAGCACGCGATCGCCCGCGGACCGCGGCACGGGCATGGGTTCGCCGGTGAGCAGCGACTCGTCGCAGGTCGTCATCCCTTCGCGGATCGTGCCGTCGACGGGAATCCGCCCGCCGGGCCGCACGCGGAGCCGATCGCCCGCGCGGACGGCCGCCAGCGGCACCGTCTCCCCGCCCGGAAACCGCTCGGCCGTCGGCGGCGACAGATCGAGGAGCGCCCGGACCGCGGCCGTGGTGCTCCGCCGCGCGCGGCTCTCGAGCAACTGCCCGAGGAGCACGAGCACCACGATCATGCCGGCCGACTCGTAGAACACGTCGACGCCCCCGTCGGGCCGACGGAGCGCCGCGGGGATCAGGCCCGGGGCGAGCGTGGCCACCAGGCTCGCGAGCCACGCGGCGAGCACGCCGATCGAGATCAGCGAAAACATCGTCGGCCGTCCGGCCCGGAGCGCCGCCACGCCGCCCGACAGGATCGGCCAGCCGCCCCAGAACACGATCGGCGTGCAGAGGGCGAGCTGCACGAAGGCGCCGGCGGGGCCCGAGAGGCCGAGCCGCTCGAACCAGCCGGCGACGGCATGGCCGCCGAGCCACGCCGGGAGCATGTGGGCCACCATGCCCCCCATGGCCACCACCACGAGCACGATCGCGAGCACCCCGCAGACCGCGAGACGCACGAGGTCGCGCCGCCGCGCCGCCACGCCCCCCTCCTGACCGATCGGCTCGAGCGGCATGCCGCAGACGGGGCAGGGGCCGGGCAGGGCGGCCACCACCTGCGGATGCATCGGACATCGCCAGCCATACTCGCCGACGTCGGCCCGCGCACAGCACGGCTTCGGGCCGCCGCCGGACGGCGCGGGGGCGGGCTGGATGACGTCGAGCTGGAGCATGCCCCGATTCTACGGGCGGCCCGCCGCCCCGGGGCGTGCGCAGCTCCTGGCTGCGCTCGGGGCCTTGCGTCGCGGTGCATGGGAAGCAGCCGTGTCAGGCGGCTTCGTGCGACAGCGCGGCGAATCGCTCCAGCAGTGCGGCGGCCGCCGACGAGTCGATCGCGTGTTCGGCGGCCGCCCGCGCCGCCGGCCTGTCGTCCGCCCGACCGGCCGCCCAGAGCACGGCCGCGGCGTTGAGCACCACCACGTCGCGCCGCGGACCGCGGCCGCCGCCGAGCACGTCGCGGATCGCCGCCGCACTCTCCTCGGGCCCCGTCACCTCGAGGTCGGCGACCGCGGGGGCCGGGAGGGTCGCGAGGCCGAAGTCCTCCGGCGTCCAGCGCACGCGGCGGGACTCGGCCGGGCTGACGTCGATCACGTCCGTCGGCCCGAAGAGGCTCACCTCGTCGAACGCGCGGCCGTCGTCGGCCCCCACGTGGCCGGAGACGACCACCGCCCGCGCGGCGCCCAGCAGCCGCGCCGCTTCGGCCAGCGGCTCGCGGGCCGCCGGTCGGCCCACGCCGATCACCTGCACGCCCGCGCCGGCGGGATTGCACAGCGGGCCCACGAGGTTGAACACGGTGGGACGGCCGAGCGCCCGCCGCAGCGGGCCGACCCGGGCCATCGCGGGATGGTGCACCGGCGCCAGGCAGAAGCAGAGCCCGAGCTCCGCCAGGCAGCGGCCGCTGACGGCCGGCGGCGCATCGACCCGCACGCCGAGCCGCTCGAGCACGTCGGCCGAACCGGTGCGGCTCGAGACGGCACGGTTGCCGTGCTTCGCGACCGGCTGGCCGGCGGCCGCCACCACGATGCCTGCCGCCGTGGAGATGTTGAACGAGCCCGAGCCGTCGCCCCCGGTGCCGCAGGTGTCGGCGACGACCGCGGTGCTTCGGGGCACCGGCAGCATGCGGCTGCGGAGCGCCGCCGCCACGCCGGCGATCTCCGCCGCGGTCTCGCCCGCGTCGGCGAGGGCCACGAGCCACGTGCCGAAGGCGTCGAGTTCGACGCCGCCGGCGAGCACGGCCTCGACGAGCCGGCGGACGTCGTCGGCGGGTCTCCGGTCGCCCCGCTTCAGGCCCGCGGCCCAGGCGAGCACGTCGATGGGCTCGCAGTCTGCGGAGGTGGCCGGCGGCTCGGGCATGGTCAGGGCGGCGTGTGGACGGTGGTGGCGGCGGGATGCGGTACGATTGGCGGCGGTGGTCGCGACCGGCGGCCGCGCCGACCCTGACAGCCTACCCGACGACCGAGGAGCCCCGCCGCAGTGCCCCCCGCCACGCCCCGCAAGGTGATCATCGACTGCGATCCGGGGATCGACGACGCCGCCGCCCTCGCGATGGCGCTGTTCGATCCGCGTCTGGAGGTGGTCGCGGTGACGGCCGTGGGCGGCTGCGTGAGCCCCGACCTGGCCACCGCCAACGTGCAGTCGGTGGTGTCGTTCCTCGACCCGCCCCGGCTCCCGCGGCTCGGCGTCGCCCCCGGCGACGGCGCCGCCGCCGACGCGCCGTATGCGATGCACGGGGCCGACGGCCTCGGCGGCGCGGAGCTGCCGCGGGTGCAGCTGCACGGCGGCCATCCCGCGGAGAAGGTGATCTGGGAGAGCATCCGGGCCCATCCCCGCGAGATCACGATCCTGGCTCTCGGGCCGCTCACCAACGTGGCCCGCGTGCTCAACCGCGACCCGTCGATCGCCGAACTGATCGCGGGCCTCGTGATCTCGGGCGGCACCGCGCACGCCGCCGGCAACGCCTCGGCCGTCGCCGACCTCAACTTCCACGCCGATCCCCAGGCGGCCCGCCGCGTGCTCCGCGAGCCCGTGCCGAAGACGGTCGTGCCTCTCGAGACCACCTCGCAGGTGCTGCTCGGCTTCGAGATCCTCGACCAGCTTCCCCGCGAGTTCTCGCGGGCCGGACGACTCCTGCGGCGGATGCTGCCCCACTTCTTCCGGGCCCACCGCCAGCTGCTCGGCAGCGAAGGGATCTGGCTGCACGACGCCGCGAGCCTCGCGGCCCTCACCAACCCCGAGCTCTTCGAGCGGACGAGCGTGGTCGCCGACGTCGAGACCTCCGGGGAGCTGACGTCGGGCATGCTCGTGATCGACCGCCGGCAGACCTGCCGGTCGCGGCCCACGTGCGATCTGCTCGTCGGCTGCGACGCCGCCGCCGTCACCGACTGCATGCTGCGGGGCTTCGCGACGGCCGCGGACGCGACCTGACCCCGAGCGGCCCCGGGCTCACTCGAAGTCGGACCGGCTCGCCACCTTGAGCCGCACGGCGACCCGCTGGCGACCGCGAAACACGGCCAAGTCGACCGTGCTGTCGAGCGGGGTCATGCCCACCATGCTCATCAGGTGGTCGTCGTCCTCGACCGGGCGGCCGTCGTACTCGAGGATCACGTCGTCCGGCCGGATGCCCGCGAGGTCGGCCGGGGCGCCGGTGGTGATCGTCTCCACGCGGGCCCCGACCGGCCGCAGCATGCCGAGGCGGTCGGCCTCCTGCTGGTCGAACTTCTTGTCGAGGGCCACGCCCAGGTAGGCCCGGGGGACCGTGCCGTGCTCGACGAGCTGGCGGGCCACGAACATCACCATCGGGATCGGGATCGCGAACCCGATGCCCTCGCTGCCGCCGGAGTTGCTCGCGATCGCCGTGTTGAGGCCGACCACCTCGCCGCGGAGGTTCACCAGCGGCCCGCCGCTGTTGCCGGGATTGATCGCCGCGTCGGTCTGGATGAAGTCCTGGAACTTGACGTTGCCTTCGCCCAGATCGAGGTCGCGACGGCCCTTCGCCGACACGATCCCCAGCGTGACGGAATGGGAGAGACCGAACGGGCTGCCGATGGCGAGCACCGTGTCGCCGATCCGCAGCGTGTCGCCGTCAGCCAGCCGGGCCGGCTGGAGGTCGTCGGCCTCGATCTGGAGCACCGCGATGTCGGTGCCCGCATCGGCCCAGAGCCGCGTCGGCATGAGCTCGCGGCCGTCGTCGAGGCGGATCGCGATGTTCTCGAGGGTGGAGCGGTTGACCACGTGGCGGTTGGTGATCACCACGGTGATCCCCGACACCTGCGCGATCACGCCCGATCCGGCCTCGGCCTCCGTGAGCTTGCCGTTGCGCGGACGGGTGAGCGGCTTCGAGGCGTCGATGTGCACGACCGCCGGGCGGAGCAGGTCGGTCAGCCGGCGCAGCTGCCGGCCCTGGCTCTCGAGGAGTTCGGCGTCGCGGGCCGCCTGCTCGTAGAGCCGCTCCCGCTCGGCGGCCGACAGCCGCACCTGGCGCATCGGATCGACCCGCTCGACCGGCCGCGTGGCCGCCGAATCGACCGGGGCGAGGGCCGGTTCATCCGCCCGTGCGAGGCCGCCAGCGAGGATCACGACGGCCGCGACCAGCGCGGCACACGGCAGGCGGAGCACCATGGGAGATCCTGGCGACGGGGCGGAGACTCGACCCGGCAGCATATCGCCGCCGGAGGTCAGAGTTCCAGTTCGCCCGACACCGTCTCTTCGCCCGCGTCCTCGTCGGCCACCGATCGCCGGCCGATGCCCGACGAGCCCGACCGCTCCAGCTCCCGCTGGCACTCGATGCAGACGGTGGCGTAGGGCAGGGCGTTGAGCCTCGCCAGCGGAATCCGCCCGCCGCAGACCTCGCACTGGCCGTACGTGCCGGCCTTCATCCGCTCGAGGGCGTTCTCGATGTTGGCCAGTTCGCGGCTCTCGACCTCCGCGAGCTGGGAGCTGATCTCGTCCTGGGCGGAGTCGTAGGCCGCGTCGATCACGTCGCCGGGCGACTCGCTACGGAGCTCCTTGAGCAGCGACAGGTCGCCGGCGAGGGCGCTCCGCAGGGCGTCCCGCCGCTTCACGAGGATCGCCCGCAGGTTCTGAAGCGAATCTTTGCGTGCCATGATGCCGTTCCTCGCCCCGTTCGGGGCCGTGTGGACCGGGCCGGATTCACCCGGCCGCAGCCAATACTACGGGGGCCGTGGCAGGATGGTTCACGTGAGCAAAATCGGCGGGAAAATGGCGAAAATGCAGTCCAGCACCGCCTGGCCGCGTCGCGGGGGGCGGGCAGACTCTAGGGCTGGGGGGGAGTCTTCGGGGCGGCGGCGATCGGGAGCTGCACCTCGGCGTATTTCAGCAGGCCGGGGACGAACGGGCTGTTGTAGGCGAGCGTACGCGGCGGTCCGGCCGCGACCCACTCGGGATGCTCGGCCAGCCAGGCGTCGAGCTTTCCCGTGAACTCGGCGAACCGCTCCTCCCGGTAGGACCCGCGGATCCCGAGCGACACCACCGTGAGTTCGGGCACGTCTTCCACGACCACCTCGGGGTCGGCCGGGTCGGGGCCCGCCGCACCCGTCTCGGGCGAACCGTAGAGAAAGGCCATCGAGGTGGTGTCGGCCTCCGCCCGGCCGCGGTCATCCACGGCCATCTCCATCTCCACGGGAGCCGTCATCGCGATCTCGTTCCGCTCGATGTGGCGGAAGAGCTTCATGAACGAGCCGTCGCTGCCGCGGCCCCCGGAGCGGACGCGGGCCAGCCGGTGGGCGGGATACGTCTTCACGATCACCTCGCCCACGGGCCCGGGGCCGGGAAAGCCCGCCGGCAGCTTCGCCTCGGCGATCATCATCGGCTTGCGCACCGCATCCTCCGCGAGCGACGTCGAGGCGAGGGCGAACACCAGGGCGAACACGAGGGCGGTGACGGCCGGTCGCATACCAGGACTCCGAGGGGACCCCCATCATAGACGGCCGCCGGCGATCCGGCTGCTCGGTCAGGCGTCGCCCTGCACGGTGAGCACGAGCCGCCGTGGCCCGCCGTGCTCGCGATGCTCGCAGAGGTAGATGCCCTGCCAGGTGCCGAGCCGCAGCCGGCCGGCGGTGATCGGGATCGTGAGGGCGGCGCCGATCATCGAGCACTTCACGTGGGCCGGCATGTCGTCGGGGCCCTCGCAGGTGTGCACGTAGGGAAGGCTCTCGGGCGCGATCGTGGCGAACGCCATCTCCAGGTCGCGGGGCACGTCGGGGTCGGCATTCTCGTTGATCGAGAGGCTCGCCGAGGTGTGCTGGATGAAGACGTGGAGCAGGCCGACGCGAAACGCGGGCATGTCGCCAAGCGCCGCCTCGACCTCCGCCGTGATCAGGTGAAAGCCGCGGCGGCGCGGGGCGAGCCGCAGGTCGGTCTGAAACCAGCCCATCAGTCGCCGCTCCGAAAGCACCACAGGATGCCGTCGTCGGAGGCGAACACCACGCGGCCGTCGGCCACCGCGGCGCCGCCGCCGAAGCCGCCCCCGGCGTCGAACTCCCACGCCGGCTCGCCGCTGGCCGCGTCGAGGGCCGCGATCGTGCCCGCCGCATCGGCGACGATCGCCACGGGCCGGGCCGGCGCGGCGTCGGGCCCCGTCGCCGACACGACCACGGGAGACGCCTCCACCCGCCCCCGCATCGGCCGCCTCCAGGCCCGCCCGCCGTCGGCCACGGCAAAGGCCTCGATCGCCTTGCCGCGGAAGCCGACGATCGCGAGCTCGCTCGTGACGGCGGCGCTCGAGCGGTACGACTGGCCGCCGGCGGTGGCCGCGGCCCGCCAGGCCACCTCCCCCTTCACGACGTCGATCGCGAAGAACACGCCCCCTTCGGTGCCGAAGAACACGCGATCGCCGAGGCTCGCCGGCGTGGTGCCCGTCGGCCCGTCGATCGGCACCGCCAGAGTCTCCGTGCCGGTGGCCACGTCGATCACGTGCAGCTTGCCGTCGCAGCCGGCGAGGAACACGCGGTCGCCGGCGCTGGTGCGGGCGACGGTGGGCGAGCAGCGGATCTGGTCGGCGATCTCGTGCTTCCAGACCAGGCCGCCGGTGGCGAGGTCGAGGCAGGCGAGCGCCGCGTCCTGCGAGCCGACGAGCACGCGCGGGCCAGCGGGGCCGGCGACGATCGTCGGACCGCCGGAGATCTCGCCCTCGGTCTCGTAGGTCCACCGAATCTCGCCCGCGGCCGCGTCGAAGGCCCGCACCATGCCCACGTCGTCGCCTACGACCACGAGCCGGGCGTCGCCGGCGCGGCCGATCGCCGCCGCCGAGGGGAAGCCCGCATCCGCGGCGGCGTACGACCAGCGGTCGGCGCCGTCGGCGAGCGAGACCGCACGAAACGTGCCGTCGAGATCGCCCACGTAGACCACGCCGTCGGCGATCACCGGCACCGTGCCGAAGGCCGTGCCCTCGAACTCACGCCGCCACGCCTCCGCGAGCGGCAGGCGGAGCGTGGCCGCCGACACGCCCGTGCCCTCGACGCACCCGCGGGCCACGGGCCAGGCATCGCCCGGCGCGCGGGCCGCATCGGCGGCACGTCCGGCCGCG
>JBIIMU010000383.1:0-3364 GCA_044337845.1 Pirellulales bacterium
TGCGGCCGACCGGGCCCGGACGGTGGCGCCCGACCCGCACGGCTCCAAGAGCGGGGCGGCACTGCTGGCCCTCGCGGGGATGCGCGATGCCCGCGAGACGGCCGACGCCGTGCTCGTGCCCGGCGGCGTGTCCACGTTCTACGGGTTCTACGTGCTGGGCGCGCTGGCGAAGGCCGGACACGCAGACGCGGCGCTCGACCTGATCCGCACCTACTGGGGCGGCATGCTCGACCTCGGGGCCACGACGTTCTGGGAGGATTTCGATCTGGCCTGGACGCCGAACGCGACGCGCATCGACGAGCTCGTGCCCGAGGGGAAGAAGGACATCCACGGCGACTGCGGCGCCTACTGCTACGAGGGATTTCGCCACAGCCTCTGCCACGGCTGGGCGAGCGGCCCCACCGCCTGGCTCTCGCAGCACGTGCTCGGGGTGTCGCCGGCCGCGCCGGGATTCGCGCGGGCGCGGGTCGCGCCGCTGCTCGGCGACCTCGACTGGGCCGAGGGCACCTACCCGACGCCCCGCGGACCGATCCGCGTGCGACACGAGAAGCGGCCCGATGGCACGCTCCGCTCGTGGGTCACCGCGCCGGCGGGAATCGCGATCGAGGCGGTGGGCACCACGCTCGTGACCAGCGCCGACGGCGCGGCCGCGGAGGGCATCACGCCCCGCGGGCTGCGGTGCGAATGGCTGGAGGAGCCGCAGGGAATCGGCACCCGTGAGCCGCGGCTCTCCTGGATCGTCACCGCCCCCGACGCCGACCGCGGCCAGCGGCAGACGGCCTATCGCATCCTCGCGGCGAGCGAGCCCAGCCTGCTGCAGCCCGGCGAGGCCGACCTCTGGGACTCGGGGAAGGTCGAGTCGGACGAAACCCTCGGGATCGTCTACGCGGGCAAGCAGCTCGCGAGCGGCGGCCGCGTGCACTGGCGGGTGATGGCGTGGGATCGCGACGGCCGCGAGTCGCCCTGGAGCGAGCCGGCGGCATTCGCGCTCGGTCTGCTCGACGCGGCCGACTGGCGGGGCCGCTGGATCTCGATCCGCGACGACCGTCCGCTCCATGCCGACCGCGCGACGCTGCACCTGCCGCCGGCCCGCCAGTATCGCAAGCCGTTCACGGTCTCGAAGCCCGTGAAGCGGGCCGTGCTGCACGGCACCGCGCTCGGAATCGTGGACTGGTCGCTCGACGGCCGTCGCGTGAGCGAGGATCTCTTCCAGCCCGGCTGGGCCGACTACCACCGCCGCGTCCATGCCCGGTCGCACGACGTGACGGACCTGCTCGCGACGCCCGGGCCGCACTGTCTCGGCGCGACCGTGGCCGACGGCTGGTACGCGGGCTACGTGGGCTACGGCCTGCTCGTCGGCTACGGGCCGCACAAGACGGGCCGCAGCATCTACGGCAAGACGCCGGCGATCCTCTGCCAGCTCGACATCGAATATGCCGACGGCACCCGCGACCGCGTGGTCACCGACCCCTCGTGGCGGGTCACCGAGGCGGGACCGATCCGCGAGGCCGATCTCCTGATGGGCGAGCGGCACGACGCCCGGCGGGAGCTCTCCGGCTGGGACACGGCGGCATTCGTGGAGGACGAGACGATCTGGCAGGCCGCCGTGCCGGCCGAGACGAATGCCCCGGCGAGGGCGCCCTTCTTCGAACCGGGCCTGAGCCGCGACGTGAGCATCGGCTTCGTGAAGCCCTCCGAAGTCGTCGCCTACGCCGCCCAGCCGATCCGCGTCACCGAGGATCTCGCCGCCACACGAGTCACCGAGCAGAAGCCGGGCGTGTTCGTGTTCGACCTGGGGCAGAACTTCGCGGGCGTGGTGCAGCTCAAGGTGGCTGCGGCTGCCGGCACCGAGATCAGGCTCCGCTATGGCGAGATGCTCCATCCCGACGGCCGGCTGATGACCGAGAACCTGCGGAAGGCCCGGGCCACCGACGTGTACGTCTGCCGGGGCGACGGCGTCGAGACCTGGACGCCGCGGTTCACCTACCACGGGTTCCAGTTCGTCGAGGTGACCGGCCTGCCAGCCGGCACCCTGCCGCCGCTCGACACCGTCACGGGCCTCGCGCTCCACAACGACACGCCGCTGGTCGGGCGGTTCGCGTGCAGCGACGACGGGCTCACCCGGTTCTGGCGAAACACCCAGTGGACGCAGCGGGCCAACTTCATCGAGGTGCCGACCGACTGCCCGCAGCGGGACGAACGGCTCGGCTGGATGGGCGACGCCCAGATCTACGCCCGCACCGCCACCTTCAATGCCGACGTGGCGGCCTTCTTCACGAAGTGGATCGACGACGTCCGCGAGGCCCAGCGGCGGGACGGCGGCGACGCCGGCGCGTATCCCGACTACTGCCCGTATCCCTTCGCGCACGGCAAGCCGGGGGCCACCTTTGGCACCGCCTGGACCGACGCGGGCGTGATCTGCCCGTGGACGATGGCGATGGTCTACGGCGACCGGCGGCTCGTCGAGCGGCACTGGGAGTCGATGCAGGCCTTCATGGACTGGCGGGCCCGGCTCGACCCCAAGCTCGAGGGCGTGGCGGCAGGCAACGAGTGGGGCGACTGGCTCAACGTGAACGAGGCCACGCCGACCGCCTACGTCGATCTCTGCTTCCACGCGCAGTCGGCGCGGATGATGACGCAGATGGCGTTCATGCTCGGCCGGGCCGACGACGGGGCCGCCTACCGCCGCCGGTTCGAGGCCCTCGCGGAGTCGTTTCGCCGGCAGTATCTCCGCGGCGACGGCACCGTGAGCGTGGAAACGCAGACCGCCTGCGTGCTGGCGCTGGAGTGCGGGCTCGTGCCGGACGACAGGGCCGCTGCGGTGGCGGACCAGCTCGCCGCCCGCATCGAGAAGAACGGCTTCCGGATGGCGACCGGCTTCCTGGGCACGAAGTCGCTCCTGCCGGCGCTCTCCGCCCACGGCCACCACGACCTCGCCTGCCGGCTGTTCCAGAGCCGTTCGTTTCCCAGCTGGGGCTACGAGGTGGAGCAGGGGGCCACGAGCGTCTGGGAACGGTGGGACAGCTTCACGAAGGAGCACGGCTTCGAGGGCACCACGGGAAAGAACAACGCGGCGATGAACAGCTTCAGCCACTACGCCTTCGGCGCCGTGATGGAGTGGGGTTTTCGCACGCTCGCCGGCATCGACGCGATCGATCCGGCCTGTGCCCGCATCCGCATCCGGCCGCGGCCGCCGACGCCGGGCAGCAATCCCGAACGGGCGCCGATCGACTGGGTGAAGGCCGACTACGACAGCCCCCGCGGGCCCATCCAGAGCCACTGGCGGCGGGTCGATGACGGCATCGAGATGCGGGTGCGGATCCCCGTGAACACGACCGCGGTGGTGCACGTGCCGGCCCGGGAC
>JBIIMU010000384.1:0-3352 GCA_044337845.1 Pirellulales bacterium
GCCACGGCCGACCATGCCCTCGACTTCGGGCCGGGGAGCGGCCGCGAGGGGGGCCGGATCGTGGCCCAGGCGGCGCCCAAGAAGCTCGAGACGATCAAGGCGAGCGTGACGGGGCCCTACCTCTCGAAGCGGCGGGCCTGCGACGCGGTGCTCGAGCGGAAGGCCACGCATGGCCGCCGCGAGCCGGCCGGCTGGCTCGATCTCCGTGGCGTGCGGCACCGCACGCTCAAGGGGCTCGACGTGAAGATCCCGCTGGGCGTGCTCACCGCGGTGACCGGCCCGAGCGGCAGCGGCAAGACGTCGCTCGTGCTCGAGGTGCTCTGGCGGGCGCTCGCCCGGCGGCTGCACGCGGCCCGCGAGCAGCCGGGGCAGTACGACGCCCTCAAGGGGCTCGATCAGATCGACAAGGTGATCCTCGTCGATCAGGAGTCGATCGGCTCCACGCCCGGCTCCACGCCGGCCACCTACACCGGCGTGTTCGACCACATTCGGCAGCTGTATGCCAAGGTGCCCGAGTCGCGAACCCGCGGGTTCACGCCGCGAACCTTCTCCTTCAACGTGGCGGGCGGCCGCTGCGAGGCCTGCGAGGGCCTCGGCCAGCGGCGGGTGGAGATGCACTTCCTGCCAGACGTGTGGGTGGAGTGCGAGCACTGCCGGGGCCGGCGGTTCGCGGCCGAGACGCTCCACGCCAAGTGGCACGGCCGATCGATCGCCGACGTGCTGGAGATGAGCGTGGCCGACGCGGCGGCCTTCTTCGAGACGGTGCCGCAGGTGGCGCGGATCCTGCAGACGCTCGTCGACGTGGGCCTCGGCTACGTCACGCTCGGCCAGCCGGCGCCGCAGCTCTCGGGGGGCGAGGCGCAGCGGGTGAAGCTCTCGCGGGAGCTGGCGAAGCCGGGCACGGGAAGCACGCTCTATATCTTGGACGAGCCGACCACGGGCCTGCACTTCGCCGACATCGAGAAGCTCCTGCACGTGCTCGAGCGGCTGGTGGACGCGGGCAACACGGTGCTCGTGGTGGAGCACAACCTCGAGGTGATCTCCGCGGCCGACTGGGTGCTCGACCTCGGCCCCGAGGCGGGGGCCGGCGGCGGGCAGCTCGTGGCGGAGGGCCCGCCGGAAGACATCGTGATCCACGCCCGGCGGTGGCAGCAGCAGGCAGGCGCGAAGGGCGGCGGCCCGGCCGATGCTCTCCTCCGCAGCCACACCGGCGAGGCGCTCGACGCCTTCGGGGCGTGCCGGGTAGGCGACCCCGCCGGTAGTAGCCGGCTTTGTCAGCCGTAGGCCTCAGGCCCGTACGCTTCCTGCAGCTCCGTCAGGAAGCCCAATCGCGTGAGCGATGGGGGCCACGGCGCAGTTCGGCTACCACCGCGCCTCGAGGCCGGTCGTCACGCCGTGCAGCAGCACGCTGCCGTTGGTGTTGATCAGGGCCGTCGGCGGGCTCTGCGCGACGTTGGTCACGGAGAGCTGATCGGCCGGGGTCGCCACGCCGCTGAGCCAGAAGAGCGTGTATCCCGCCCGCCACGAGAGCCAGCTCGTGATCCGCAGGCTCGCGTTCACACCGAGCTCGCCGACGAACGATGTCTGGTCGGCCGTGGCGGCCGCCGGGCCGAGCTGCGTCGGCGGCAGGCCGTCCTGCATGAAGGCACCCTCCGTCCGCTGATAGGAGGCGTGGTTGTAGAACACGCCGGCCTTGCCCAGGGCGTTCACCTGCACCGCGCTCGTCGGGCGATTCCAGAGGCAGAGGTCCATGCCGACCTGGCCGCCGTAGAGGTTGTTGCCGGTCGCCACATCGAGGTCGCTCGAGCCGGGCGGGAGCACGGCGGGGTCGAACACGAACCGGTCCTGCACGGCCATGCCCTGATTCCACTCGACCCAGCGGAAGCCGGCCAACCAGGTGATCGGGCTGCACGTCCGCCGCCGCCAGTTGAGCTCCGCACTGCTGATCGTGCCGCTGGTGAGCACGCTGGCCGACGTGAACAGGATGCCGTTCTCCGGCCCGAGGCTCGGCGCCGCCAGATTGTTCTGGCCGTAGGTGCCGGGGGGCGTCGCGGCACTCCCGGCGAACGACGACACGTTGAAGTAGTTGCCTTCGATCGCGTAGACGGGATCGAGGTTGAGGATCAGGCCATACCGCGCGCCGGCCGCCATCTCCGTCTGGGCCTGGTTGATGTCGAGGGCGGGGTCGCCGCTGACGGCGTCGGTGTAGAGCACGCGGCTGGGAATGTTGCCCTGCCAGAGCATCAGGGCATCGACCTGGGCCTGCCACCGCGGCCGCACGGGCAGAAACAGCGCCTTCTGCGGCCCGGGATTGCCCGCCGCGATCGGCAGCATGCCCACGAGGTCACCGCTCCCGTCGGCGGCGATCGGCTCCGGCGACACCTCTCCGTCGACGACGCCTTCCGACGGCCCGTGGGAGGAGAGTTCCTCGGGCGGCGGCAGGAGCTGATCCCCGACCACCTCGCCGGCGGTGCCGCCGTGCAGGTCATCGAACCCGCCGCCGACGGACACATGCCACGGCAGCAGGCCGACGAGCAGAAGTCCCACGAGTCGAGCTGACACGATCCGAACGTTCATGGCGGCAGAGCCCTCCGGAAGACATCGCGACCCCCCGTCGTTTCGACGTCCGGTCCTGCGGGTCGTGACCAGGGCTCCTGGGATTCGCATCGGGCAGGCGGCGGCGACCCGGCAGTCTGGGAGGAGTCTGCCGTCGATGGCCGCAGCCGGCGCAGCTTGCCGAGGAGGAACGCACGGAAGAAACCTGAAAGCCGGCCGTCGTCGCAACCGATGAACGCTGCCGGATCGGTATCCGTGGAGGGGGGGACCATGACGTTCGTACGTTTCGTCCGGGCCATGCCCGGGGTGCTGGCGGTGACATTTTCCGTGCAGTTCGTGCCGGCTGCCGTCCAGGCAGACCCCTGGGAGTCCGGCATCGTGCTCTCGGAGCAAGACTCCGCGGGCCTCGGGGGATCGGTGTTGGTGCCTGGCGAGGAGGCCGTGGTCGCACCCGTCGAGCAGCCGGGGCCGTTCGAGTCGGACCCGCAGCCCGATCCCTTTTCCGCGCCGCCGATCGCTTCGGAAGCCGAGGGCATGTCGGCGGCCACGATCGACGACGGCTCATCGATCTGCATGCCGGGGCCGTGTGCACCGGCGCAGGCCTGCGTGCCCGACGTGCTCCATCAGCCCGGCCTCATCCAGGCCCTGGCGGCCCACAAGCACGCCCAGTGGACGCTCCGCTCCGAGGCGCTGTTGCTCTGGAGGAATGCGCCGCCGTCGCGGCCGATCTACTCCACGATCGACTATGAGACGGGGGGCCTCGGCCCCACCGCGCTCAACGCCAACGACCTCAACA
>JBIIMU010000385.1:0-3338 GCA_044337845.1 Pirellulales bacterium
CGGTCGGCCCGCTTCTCGGGCGCCACAGGGCCGCGGGCCGAGGTGGACGCCCACAACAGCCGGCTGCTCCTCGAACGGATGCGCGGCCTGACCGGCTCCGACCGCAGGGCGCACTACGCGTGCCATGCGGCGCTGGCCGATGCCACGGGGCGGATCGTGGCGGAGACCCACGGCGAGTGCCACGGAGTGATCGCCGAGGCGGCGCAGGGCACCGGCGGCTTCGGCTACGACCCGCTGTTCCTCGTGCCGGAGTACCACCGCACGTTCGGCGAGATCCCGGCGACGGTGAAGGCCCTGATCAGCCATCGGGCGCGGGCGCTTCGCGGCCTGCTGCCGGCCATCGTCCGCGCGGTCGGTCGCCAGTCGTAGGTCGCCGGTCTCAGGGGCCGACGGCCACCGACCGCGCCGTCTCCAGCCGGTGCTCGATCACGTGCAGCACGTCGGCCGTGCCGTCCATGCGGCCGACGAGCGCGGCCAGCGCGGCCCGGTGCCGGTCGCGCTCCTCGAGAAACCGCCGCATGCGATCGGGCGTCACCTCCTCGAGCGGGCAGAAGTCGCCGCAGCCCATGCTCCGCAGGAAGTGCGCGTTCATCGACTGCTCGGCGTGGGCGACCTCCGGCAGCACGAGCATCGGTTTGCCGAGGTGCAGCGCCTCGCCGATCAGCTGGTTGCCCGCCGCGGCCACCAGCGCCGTGCAGGCCGCGAGGTCGGCGACGAACACCGCGTCGTCGATCGCGTGGAACGACACGCGGCCCACCGCTTCGCGCTCTCCGAGCCCGTAGACCCGCACCGGCACGCCGCAATCGGCGAGCGCCTCGATGGTCGAGAACGGCGTGTGCCGTCGCAGGTAGCTGAGCACGAAGCCGCCGTCGGAGGGCCGGGCGGCCGCCACCTCCGGCCGCAGCAGCGGGCCGACCTGCACCGCGTGCTCCCAGCCGTGCCGCAGGGGAGGGCGGAAGAACGCCGAGATGACCGTGTCGTCGGCCTCGGGCACGACCATCCAGACGGCATGGCCCATCAGCCAGGCGTGCCAGCGGAGCGACAGCGGGAGCACGTCGAGGTCGTAGGCCACGAGGAAGTGCTGGTGGTCGACGCTCACCAGCGGCAGCCCCAGCCGGCCGGCGGCGCGGGGCAGCGCCGGCTCGAAGTCGGTGATCGCGAGGTCGGCGCCGAAGGCCTCCAGCTCCCCGATCATCCGATCGACGAGCGGGCCGAGCAGCCGCGCGTGGTAGTCGATCCCCGCCGCGATCGACCGGGCGACGTCGAGCCGGCCCGCGCTGTATTCGAACACCATCCCGGGTACCTGCTCGATCCGCACCCGCGGGTGTCCGTGGGCGAACCGCCGCCGCAGGAACTCGAGGGCGTCGGCCGACGTCCAGACGAGCAGCTCGTGCCGCTCCTCCAGGCGATGCACCAGCGTGCTCACCCGGGTGGCGTGCCCGCGGCCTTCTCCGCACAGACTGATTGCGATCCTCGCCATGCACGGCTCCGGTGGCGCGGGGGGCCTGCGGGGGAAAGACCGCGCCGCGGGCGGGATCATCTTGCCGCCGCCGGGCCCCGTCCGCCAGCCGCGACGCGGCCGGGTTCTGGATCGACGACGGATCGCGTACCATGCTCGACGGTGCTACGCGGGGGCGACCCGCGTCCGCGGTGCCGTGTTTCGCGTCGGAGACCCTGCCCGCATGCCGGTGCGTCCTGGCCTTTTCCTGCTCCGTCCGCCCGCCTGGTGCGGATCCGCCCTCGCGGTGGCGGCGCTCGCCGTCGCGGCGGGGGACGGCCCGTCGCGAGCCGACGACCCGCCGCCGGCCGTGGTGGCCCGCGTGGGCGACGCACCGGTGCTGCAGTCGGCGTTCGATGCCGTCATCCGCCGGCTCGGTCCGCAGCAGACGATCACCGCCGACCGCCGGCGGCACGTCGAGGCGGCCGTGATGGAGCAGCTCGTCGACGAAGTCCTGATCCGGTCGGAACTCGAGCACCGGCAGATCGCGGTCGCCGATTCCGAGATCGACACGGCCCTCGGGCAGTTCAAGGCGCAGTTCAACGGCGATGCGTCGTACCAGGCCTTCTTGGCGGCGACGGGCCGCGACGAGGCCGGGCTCCGGGACCAGCTGCGGCTCAACATCGGGATGGAGAAGTATGCCCGGCCGCTGATGACGCCGCCGGCGCTCGACGCGGTGTTTCAGGCGCAGCGTCGCGAGGTCGACGGCACCCGCCTGCGCGTCAGCCACATCCTGCTGAGGCCCGACATCCTCGACGTCAGCGGGGTCGGGGGCGGAGACGGGATCGACAGGATCGTCATGCGGGCCGAGTCGATCCGCAGCGACATCCTGCAAGACCGGACGACGTTCGAGGACGCCGCCCGCCGTCACTCGGCGGCCCCGAGCCGGCATCGCGGTGGCGACATGGGCTGGATCAACCGCGATGGACCGATGGTCGAGGAGTTTTCCCGGCCCGTCTACCGGCTCGCGAAGGGGGAGGTGTCGCGGCCCATCATCACGCCGTTCGGTGTCCACCTCGTGAAGGTGACCGACGTGGACCCGGGCCGCATCGGCATCGATGTCGTCAGGCCGCGGATCGAGAAGGTGCTGTTCGCGGATCTCGTCCGCCGGCTCGTGCAGGACGCTCGCGGGCGGCTGCCGGTCGCCTATTCCCCCGGCGTCGCCCACTTCGACCCGGCCACGCCCGCCGACGCCGCCGGGCCTCGCCGGATCGTCGTCGCGGGGAGCGAGACGCCGGCGAACTGACCGGGTTTTCCGGATTGTCGGCACGCTGGGCACCCGCTACGTTCCCGGCCCAGCCCGCCCGGTGGACGGCCCGACTCGATGACCTTTCGCACCTCGCTGCTCGCCGTCTGCATGATCGCGGTGCCCGGCGTCGCCCTGTTCTCCCACCGCGTGCCGGCCGACGTCCGGGCCGGGGTCCGAGGAGCGGTGACGAAGGGCGTCGCCTGGTGTCATGACGCCGTCACCTCGGCCAAGCCGGCACCGACGGTCGGTCCCGCGCCGGCTCCCGTCGCGACCGCCCCCGCGGGCCCGGCCACGCCCGCCCCGGTCGGGGCCGCGAGCCCGCGACCGATGGCGGCCTCCCATCAGCCCGAAGCGAAGCTCGCGAGCCTCGGAGCCACGTCGCTCGAGTGTCGGCCGCTCCCGGGGCCCCAGGGAGGACACGTCGCCAGCTGCGCCGTGCCGCTCGACGCGGAAGGCCAGCTGCTCCGCGTGTTCCACGGCAGCGGCGGAGATCGCGACGCAGCCCTCCAGGCCCTGGCCGCGGAGGTCGATGGGTGGCGGAGCCGATCCCGGTCCGTGCCCGGCCGGTGGAACCCGGTGTCGCCGGCCGAC
>JBIIMU010000386.1:0-3334 GCA_044337845.1 Pirellulales bacterium
GCGTGCTGCAGCAGCGGGAGGTGCTCCCCGTCGGCGCCAACGAGCCGGTGCCGATCGACGTGCAGATCGTGGCCGCCACCAACCGCGACCTCGAGGCCGAGGTGGAGAAGGGCACGTTCCGCGAGGATCTCTACTACCGCCTCAACATGATCGAGCTCCGCGTGCCCGCCCTTCGCGAGCGGGCCGAGGACATCCCCTCCTACGTCGAGTTCTTCTCGCAGCGGTTCGCCGAGCGGTACCGTCTGCCCGTGTGGACGCCGTCCGCGGATGCCATCGCCGAGTTCTGCTCGTTCGACTGGCCCGGCAACGTCCGCCAGCTCGAGCACGTGATCGAGCAGGCCTACGTGCTCCAGATGGAGCCCAAGGTTCCCGTCAAGGGATCCAAGGCCGCCACGGCCACCGTGCCGGGTCGGCTGCCCTGCCTCGATCTCGCCAAGCTCCGTGAGCAGGCGATCCGCGAAGCCCTGCAGATCACCCGAGGCCACAAGGCGAAGGCGGCGAAGCTCCTCGGCGTGCACGCCAACACGATGACCCGCCTGCTCAAGGAGCTCGACGGCGGGCTCGATGTCGAGCCAAGCGACGGCGAGTAGCGTCGATTCCCGTCGCGTGGCTGGCCGGCCGGCCATCATTTCAGGCGGCAGTTGCCGTCGTCGCAGCGGCCGGCGATGCGATAGCGATTGCGGGCCACGAGTCCATAGAGGCTTCTCCAGAGCGGCATGCTCCCGGGCACGTGGAGCGGGACCGCCAGGGGCCAGAGGGCGATGAGCCGCCTCGAGAGGTAGCGGACCGCCCCCGCCCCCCGCCAGGTCCGCCCGTCGCGGCCCACCACGAACATCTCCGCGGCGAGGTCTTCCGGGGGGATCTCCGGGAAGTCGCGGCCGACGCTCGCGTCGTGCAGCGAGGTGAACTCGAGGACACCGGCCAGATCGAGCCGACGCAGCAGGGCGATCTGGCCGCGGCAGAAGCGGCACTGGCCGTCGTAGAGCACCGTGTCCCTCGCGGGACGCGTGCGGGTGACGAGGGCTGGGGCTGCGGCTGTCATCATCGGTCGCGGCGGCGGGCGCCGGTCTCCATCAGGGAAACCGCAGCCGCCGACCGGACGCAACGGCCCGACGCGACCCGCTCACCAGTGGCCGCCCATCGGCGGCTTGGTCACGGCGGGAGCCGGGCCCTTGAGGTTGCCGAAATGCAGGATCGTGACCGCGCCCAGCGAGATCAGGGTCCACGGCGCCCAGTCGGGAGCCGTCACCGTCCGGGGCTGCGTGCTTCCGTCGAGCGAGGTGACCACCGCGGAGTCGACGAGCAGCATCTCCACGCCGAGCACGCACGCGAAGATCCCGGCCGCCATCATGAAGCTCTTCCACATCGTCACGATCACGCTCCCCGTGAGCCGGCGGCGGCGCCACGACGTCCGCGGCACTCGCCGGGGATCGGATCGTCACGTCGTCCGGCCCGGCATGAGCGACCCCGTGGGCCGGGATGACCGTGACGATCGCGCCGGTCGTGTGGCCCTGCCACCGGGCGGGATCCGGGCGGGCTCAGGCCTCGGCGGCCGCCTCACCGCCCGCCGCCTCGGCCGGAGGCCGGGGCCGCCGCGGCTCCGCGTCGGTGCCCGGCACCAGCAGCGGCGACTCGGTCGACGCGTCGACGAGTTCCTCCAGCTCGGCACCGTCGATGACTTCGCTCTCCATCAGCCGCCGCGTGACCGCCTCGAGGGCCGGCCGGCGGGTCTCGATGATCCGCCGTACCTTGGCGATCGCGTCGTCGATGATCCGCCGCACCTCCTCGTCGATCTCCCGGGCGGTCTGCTCGCTGTGGCTGCGGGCGGCGGCCAGGTCGGCGCCGGCCCCGGCCAGGAACGGCGATCGCGGGCTCTCGCGATAGGTGACCCGGCCGAGCCGACTCATGCCGTAGTCCATCACCATCGACCGTGCGATCTCGCTGGCCCGCTCGAGGTCGTTCTGGGCGCCCGTCGAGACGTCGGCGTAGACGGCCTCCTCGGCGATCGTCCCGGCGAGGAGCACCTGGATCCGGCTCTCCAGTTCGCTCCGCGTCAGCAGGTAGCGGTCGTCCTCGGGCCGCTGCATCGTGTACCCGAGCGCGGCCAGACCCCGCGGAATGATCGACACCTTGTGGACGGGATCGGTGTTGGGCAGGGAGTAGGCCACCAGGGCGTGGGCGGCCTCGTGGTAGGCCACGCGCTTCTTCTCGTCCTCGTGGATCACCCGCTTCTTCTTCTCGAGGCCCGCCGTGACCCGCTCCACGCCCTCGTTGAACTCGTCCATGCCGACGGCCGACTTGTCCTTGCGGGCCGCGAGCAGGGCGGCCTCGTTCACCAGGTTGGCCAGGTCGGCGCCGACGAAGCCGGACGTGATCCGGGCGATCTTCCCGAGTTCCACCGCCGGATCGAGCTTCACCTTCGCGACGTGCACGCGGAGGATCGATTCGCGGCCGCGGACGTCGGGGCGATCGACGAGCACGTGGCGGTCGAAGCGGCCGGGGCGGAGCAGGGCCGGGTCGAGCGTTTCGGGACGGTTGGTCGCGGCGAGCACGATCACACCGGAGTTGCTGCCGAACCCGTCCATCTCCACGAGCAGCGCGTTGAGCGTCTGCTCCCGCTCGTCGTGGCCGCCGACCACGCTCGTGCCCCGCGTCTTGCCGAGGGCGTCGAGCTCGTCGATGAAGATGATGCAGGGCGCCTTGGCGGCCGCCTGCTGGAACATGTCGCGAACCCGCGCCGCCCCCACGCCCACGAACATCTCGACGAAATCGCTGCCGGAGAGGCTGAAGAAGGGCACGCCCGCCTCGCCGGCGATCGCCTTCGCGAGCAGGGTTTTTCCCGTGCCGGGAGGGCCGACGAGCAGCACGCCCTTGGGAATGTGGCCGCCGAGCACCTGATACTTCTCGGGGCTCCGCAAAAACTCGACCACCTCGCGGAGCTCCTCGACCGCCTCGTCGATGCCGGCGACATCGTCGAACGTGATCCCGAGATCCTCCTGGGCGTACATCTTGCCGCGACTGCGGCCGAACGCCATCGGGCTGCCGGCTCCGCCGATG
The DNA here is from genome assembly GCA_044337845.1 of Pirellulales bacterium. Taxonomy (GTDB): domain Bacteria; phylum Planctomycetota; class Planctomycetia; order Pirellulales; family UBA1268; genus QWPN01. Next base: position 3,058 of record JBIIMU010000386.1, read on the forward strand.
CGCCGCATCATCAGGTAGAAGAGCAGGCCGAACAGGCCCGTCAGCAGAAGCATCGGCAGCCAGTTCCGCCATGGGCTCGGCGGGTCCTCGTAGCGGAACGGGACGCCGTGCTCCTTGAGCATCCGCATCAGCTCCGACTCGGAGTTCTCGCTGGGCAGCTTCGCGACCCGGAAGCGGCGTTCCGGCGACGCGGTCATCCCCAGCGGTCGCGCGACGGGCTCGGCGTCGCCGCCGCCGGCCGCCTCGCGGAGCTTCCCGTGCACCTGAAACGCCCCGA
>JBIIMU010000387.1:0-3333 GCA_044337845.1 Pirellulales bacterium
AGGTGGTGGTGGCGGCCCGCGCCCCGCCGCACCAGCCGAGGGCGAGCACGAGCGCCGCCACGGACGCCCGGCCGAGGCCCGCGGTTCGCCGCCTCCCCACCACGATCCACGGCACGGTCACGCTGGTTGCCGGCATGAGATCCTCCACCTCGTTTGAGGGGCCCGTGGGCGGAGTCTACGCATCCCCCAAATCGGGAACAACGTCCGGGTTGGCTGCCGCGGCCGCCGCACGTTCGACAGCCGACCTAGAATCGATTCGATGAACCGCCCCGATCCTGACCCCGTGCCGGCGCCGCTCGAGACCACGCCGGCCGACACCGACGCGGCCGCCGCGTCCCGCGACCGCTCCGCCGCCGCCGAGAAGGTGCGGACGTTTCCGCAGACGCCGGGCGTGTATCTCATGAAGGACGCCGCCGGCCGCGTGATCTACGTGGGCAAGGCGAAGAACCTCCGGGCCCGGGCCGGCAGCTACTTCCTCAAGGCGGCGGCCGAGGATCGCCGCACCGCCGACCTCGTCCGCGAGATCCGCGACATCGACTACCTCGAGGCGGAGAGCGAGGTGGACGCCCTGCTGATGGAGAGCCGGCTCGTCAAGGACGTGCAGCCGCGGTTCAACTCCGACCTCAAGGACGACAAGACGTTTCCCTACCTCCAGATCACGACCCACGAGGACTTCCCGCGGGTGGAGTTCACGCGGACGCCGCGGCAGAAGGGGGTGAAGCTCTACGGGCCGTTCACGAGCGCCGGCTCGCTCCGCGGGGCGATCGTGGTGCTGCAGCGGATCTTCAAGTTCCGCACCTGCACGCTCGACATCGACGCCGACGACGAGCAGTGGCGGTGGTTTCGGCCCTGCCTGCTCGCCTCGATCGACCAGTGCACGGCCCCCTGCAACCTCCGGATCTCGAAGGACGACTACCGCAAGGACATCAACCGCCTGAAGACCTTCCTCGACGGCGGCAAGAAGCAGCTCCTCGCCGAGATGCGCAAGGAGATGCTCGAGTGCTCGGCGCGGCTGGAGTTCGAGCGGGCGGCCCGGCTCCGCGACGAGATCCGCCTCCTGGAGACGCTCGACCAGCGGGGCGACCTCGAGGAGCACGTGCAGCCGGAGGTGTTTCTCGTCGATCCGAAGAAGGGCCTCGCGGGGCTGGCGAAGGTGCTCGGGCTCGCGAAGCCGCCGCGGGTGATCGAGGGCGTGGACATCGCGCATCTCGCCGGCAACGAGACGGTGGCGAGCCTCGTGCAGTTCATCGACGGCCTGCCCTTCAAGCCCGGCTACAAGCGGTATCGCATCAAGACGGTGGACGGCATTGACGACTTCAAGAGCATCCACGAGGTCGTGTCGCGGCGGTTCGCCCGGCTGGCCCGCGAGGGCGTCTCACCCCCGGACATCCTGCTGATCGACGGCGGCAAGGGGCAGCTCTCGGCGGCGCTCGACGCGCTCGAGAGCCTGGGCGTGGAGCCGCCGTGCGTGATCTCGCTGGCGAAGCGGGAAGAGGAGGTGTTTCTCCCGGGCCGCAGCGAGCCGCTGCGACTTTCCCGCGACTCGTATTCCCTCCGGCTCCTGGAATACGTCCGCGACGAGGCCCACCGCTTCGCGCAGCACTACCACCACCTGCTCCGCGGCAAGCGGACGCTCGACGACTGACACGGCGGGAGCGGCCCGGGCCGGCGATCAGCCCCTCACCGGTTGGATCGTGACCTCCCCGACCCGCGTCTTGCCGGTGCCCACGACCGACCCGCTCGTCACCGTGAGCGTCTGCTCACCGAGGGTGGTGAACATGATCCGCACCAGTGCCCGACCGTTCACGAACGTCACCGTCGGAGGCAGTTTCGCCGCCTGATCGCTCGACGCGAGCGACGCCGTGCCCGTGAAGGTGGGCACCGGGCGACCCTGGGCGTCGAGGGCCACCACCGTCGCGACGACCGGCACACCCGCCGGCACGGCCCGAGGCAGCAGCACGCCGAACGTCGACACCACCGGCACCGCCACCACGGTGGTGCTTGCGGTCGCCAGGATGTCGCCACCGACGCCGCCCCGGACGGACACCGTCTGGCTGCCCGGAGTCCCGAACGTGACGCGCGCCACGGCCCGGCCGCCCTTGAATGTCACCGTCGACGGCAGCGTCGCCGCCGGGTCGGAACTGACGAGCGTGGCCGTGCCCGAATAGTCCGGGATCGGCCGCTTGTTGGCGTCCAGCGCCACGATCGCCACGGACACGGGCGCTCCCGCGACCACGCGGGGCGGCGCCAGCATGAAAAATGACGCGAGCACGGGCGGGGCGATCACGGTCGTGCGGCCCGTGCCCGAGACGGCCGAGTCACTCAGCGACGCGGCGGTGACGGTCTGGCTGCCGGCCGTCGCGAAGGTCACCTGAAACGTGGACCGGCCGTTCTTGAAGGAGACTTCAATGAGCGGCAGTGATGCGGCGGGATCGCTGCTGGTCACGGTCGCCGTGCCGTTGAAGGTCGGCACAGGACGACCCGAGGCATCGACGGCCAACGCGGTCACTGATGTTGGCACCCCGGCCCGGACCTGCGCAGGCAGCATCACCGTGAGCTTCACCGCGACGAGCGGCTGGGCGACCGTCGTCGAGGCGGTCGCCGCGCGGATCGTCGCGGCGGGATCGACGGCGGTGACGGTCTGCGGACCGGCGGTGCGGAACGTGACCTGGACCACCGCCCTGCCGTTCACAAGGGCCACCGACGCAGGAAGCGTGGCGGCCGAGTCGGACGACGTCAGCGTCACCAAACCGGAGAACGACGACACTGGCATGCCTGCGGCGTCGACCGCACCGATCGCCACGGGAACGGGGAGGCCGTTCGGCACCGACGGCGGGAGTGCGATCCGAACGGCTGCGGCGATGGCAGCCGACGGTGCCGCGACGACGATCCCCCCCGGGGGCGACGGTGGCACCAGCGTGATCCCGTCACTGCTGAGCATGCCGCGCGGCTCGAGTTTCTCGCAGGAGCCGAATGAGAACTGGCGATCCACGACCGATCGCCGCTGATCACGCCGCCGGATTGAGCCCTTCATCGAAACCTCCCCCAAGAAAGAAAAGAATGCCGAGCCACACGGCATCACCTCCGCCCGCCGCTCAAAAAGATAGCACACGGGCGACGCGGCGAATACCCAAAGCCCGCATCGCCCACGCGATGGCGGCTTCCTCGAGGCCGTCCGGAAGCGTAACGGCGTAAGCCGTACGACCGCCCCGGCACGAACTCAGCGAGGGGCTGCCCGTGCCCGGGAGCCGGCGTATGCCGCCAAGCGCAGCCAGGATGGCGAAGCGCCGGCGGCATTCGAGTGAGCGAAGGACAGGATGTCCTGAGCGAACG
>JBIIMU010000388.1:0-3327 GCA_044337845.1 Pirellulales bacterium
GCACCTCTCTCTCCGGCACGAGCCTGAACGCGGGGAGCAGAATGCACGCGGGCCCTTGGCTCACGGCTTCTCGGCGTCGATCGCGACGAGCCGCCCGACGGTGCGAAACACCATCCGGCCGCCGACCACGGCCCCGCCACCGGATCGCGCCCGTCGCGGCATCGGCGCACGTCACCACGCCCCGATCGCCCCACAGGTAGAGCCGCTCGCCCACGACCAGCGGCGTCGGCACGTAGGGCGCCACGCTGCGGTCGAGCTGAAACACGAGCTCAGGCTCGGCCGACGGGCCGCCCGCGCCGGCGTCGGGCATTCGCACGGCCACGAGCGTGGTGTCGCCGCCGCCGTCTCCCGACGTGCCGATGACGAGCGGCCCGGCCAGCACCGGCGACGACACGGCCCGCTTCGGCAGGCACTTCCGCTCCCAGAGCACCCTCCCGGAGGCGGGATCGAGGCCGGTCACCCCGTGGGCGTTGCTCGTGAGCACGAGCCGCCGGCCCGCGGCGGTCTCCACCACCAGCGGCGTCGCATAGCCCGACTTCCCGCTCTCGCGGTCGAGTCGCCACCGCTCGCGGCCCGTGGCCGCCTCGAGCGCCGCCACGAAGCTCCGCCCCTCGTGGTCGTTGGACACCACCACGAGCTCCCCGCAGATCGTCGCCGACCCGGCGAAGCCGTGCTCTCCCTCGTAGGGGCCGAGGTCCGCCCGCCACTTGTCGCGGCCCTCGACCGTGAACGCCTCCACGCGGAGGCCCTCGCGCGACGCCCAGAGCCAGTAGACGCCGTCGTCGTCCACCGCCACCGATCCCGAGGCGGAGCTGTTCTGCCGGTGGTGCCCCTCGATCGGCCCGGGAATCTCCCGAATCCAGAGCTCGCGACCGTCGGCGAGCGCGTGGCAGGCGACGAACCGCAGTCCGGCATCCTCGGCGGCGCTCGCGATGACCACCCGCCCGCCGTGCACGACGGGCGACGCATGGCCCCTGCCGCGGAGTGCCACCGACCAGGCCCGATCGGCCTCCGACCACTCCACCGGAAACCGCTCCGCCCCACCGGCCCCGGCACCGCCGGCGCCCCGCCACCGCGACCACGGCTCCGCGGCCGGGGCCACGGCGACCAGCGCCGTCGCCAGCGCTCCCATCCACGCGACGCCCTTCACGCTCCGCTCTCCCGAAATGACACGGCCCACGGTCGGCCGCACTCTACACCATGAATCGGCTCGCGGAGGGGCGGCGGCCTCGGCCCGGCGGCCGTTGGGCGGCCGGGCGACACGGTGGTGCGGGTCATGGCTCCGGCACCGTCCGCCCGCGGGCCGCTGGAGCCTTCGAGACGTCGCTGCCGATCTGTGACACCGGCCGGTATCCCTCAGACACCCTTCCCCCACCATGCGCACCCTCGTGATCTCGGCCGTCGCCGCGGCCGCGCTTGTGCCCGTCTCCCCCGTCGATGCCGTCGGCAACAGCTTCGACCCCCGTGTCGTCACGTTTGGCGAGAGCCGGGAACAGATCAAGAGCACGCCGGTGCTCGAGCGCCCCTACCGGCCGCTCCACGTCTACGGCAACACGGTCCGGCGCCGGCACCATCGCGGCGTGACGAAGGCCGTGAACTGACGGTTTCCCCGGTAGCGCAACGGCGCACGTCGTCCGGCCCGCTCATGCCTATCCCGGAAGCGGAACGGCGTCAGCCGTCCGACCGCGCCTCGGTTCGCCTGAGCCTCGTGCGGCACGCATCGGCCAGCCTCCGGCGTTGGCCGCTCCCGGGCCGCCCCGGTACACTTCCCCCAACGGGGTGGCCGCTTCGGCCGCCGCCGACCGAGGGGAGGATCGATCATGGTGCGCACGCTCCTGCCGTGGCTCGCCGCCACGGCCCTTCTGGTGGCCCATCCGTTTGCTGCCGCCGGCGATGCGGCCGAGTCGCCGGATGCAGAGGACCAGCAGCGACTCCTCGACGAGGCGGTGAAGGCGCTCGCCGCCGAGCAGGAGACGGTCGCCTCGGTCCGGCAGACGGCCGCCTTCCAGCAGACCCGCACGATCGCGCCGCCGGGAGGCGACGGCTCGATCCTCGCGTTTCATCCGCTCGCCGACGGCGGCCTCGTGATCGCCACCGGGGTCAACGAGCGCTACGGCGAGCAGTCGATCGCCGGCGCCGTCGCCTCGCTCCTCGGCTTCGGGTCAACGAAGCCGAAGGATCAGCCGGCCAACCGGCTCGTCTGGCTCGACGCAGTGGGCGAGCAGCGTCACGCCGCACCGTTGCCCTTCGCCTGCAAGGGCGTGACGGTCGCCCCTGATGGCGCGGTGATCGCCGTCGGCGACGACCGCGTGGTCGTGTGTTCGGCGGCGGGCGAGCAGGTCGCCGAGGCGTCCGCTCCGCACTTCACGCTCTCCGACGACGAACTCGCCCGGCTCCGCGAGGAGATCGCCGAGCAACACCGCGAGGAGGTCGAGTCGCGGCGGGAACAGGTCGAGCGGATAACGACGGTGATGGCCGATCTCGAGGCGGTGCCCGAGGAGGAGCGGACGCCGCGGCAGAACAGGGAGCTCGCGCAGGCGAGAGTGATGACCGAGGCCTACCGGACGATACTCGCCCAGGAGAACCCGGGCGCCGAGGCCGCCGTCGAAGCCGGGCTGGCCAAGGCCCGCACGATCCACCGTGTGGCCGCCTCCCGCGACCATCTGTTTCTCGTCGCCAACGAGCCGGCGGGCTACGGCTTCGGGGTCTGGCGGTGCGGCCGCGACTTCTCCGCCCCCGAGAAGATCGTCGACGGGCTCCGCGGCTGCTGCGGCCAGATGGACGTGCAGGTGATCGGCGACGAGCTCGTGATCGCGGAGAATGCCGCGCACCACGTCGCCGTGTACGGTCTCGACGGCGAGCCGCTCCGCACCTTCGGTGAGGCCAGCCGCACCGACGTCCGCAAGGGCTTCGGCGGCTGCTGCAATCCGATGAACGCCTGCGCCGGGCCCGATGGCAGCCTGCTGCTCTCGGAGTCGAACGGCCTCGTGAAGCAGTTCAACCCGGAAGGCGAGCTCGTCGAGATCCTCGGCGCGGCGAACGTGGCGTCGGGCTGCAAGAACTCCTCGATCGGCTTCTCGACCGACGGCTCGACCCTCTACTACCTCGACGTCCAGGCCGGCAGGGTGTGCGTGCTGGAGAAGCGGCCGTGATCCGCACCGCCCGACTCGCCGCCGTGATCCTGCTCGGCTGCGCGACCGCGGCGGACGCCGAGCCGCTCCGGCTGGCGGTGATGGATCCGCTGGCCAAGCAGCTCTCCTGCCCGTGCGTGCAGGGCTACGCTCAGCGCGACTACGAGGAGCTCGCGGCGTTCCTCGGCGAAGCGCT
>JBIIMU010000389.1:0-3315 GCA_044337845.1 Pirellulales bacterium
CGCGGGGCGTGCAGCGCGGCGGCGACCGCGCGCTCGAGTTCCGCGGCGCGCGGCTCGCCGACGCCCAGGAGATCCTGTTTCACGGCGACGACGGCCTGGTGGTGAAGTCGCTTGCCTCCGGCAGCGACGGCGGGTCGTTCACGGCGGTGATCCACGTGCCGGAGGCGTGCCCCGCCGGTGAGCAGCTCGTGCAGGTGCGGACCGCCTCGGGCATCAGCGAGTTTCGTTCGTTCTGGGTCGGCCTTCTGCCGGTGGTCGACGAGGCCGAGCCCAACAACGCGCCGGAGAAGGCCCAGGCGGTGCCGCTCAATCACACGATCCACGGGCTCGTCGCCCTCGAAGACGTCGACTGCTTCGCCGTCGACGTGAAGCAGGGGCAGCGGATCGCCGTCGAGGTCGAGGGCCTGCGGCTCGGCAGCCACAAGTTCGATCCTGCGATCGCGATCCTCGACCCCGCGGGCACGGAACTGGCGGCCGCCGACGACTGCCCCGCGACGCAGCAAGACGCCGTCCTGTCGGTGATCGCTCCCGCCGATGGCCGCTACGTGGTGCGGATTCGCGAGGCCTCGTTCGGCGGCGACGACGCCTCGCGGTATCGGCTGCACGTGGGCACCTTCCCCAGGCCGACCGCCGTGTTTCCCGCCGGCGGCAAGGCGGGCGAGAAGCTCTCCGTGACCTTCCTCGGCGACGCCGCCGGGCCGATCGTGCGGGAGATCGAGGTGCCCGCGGGACCGGTGGGCTCCACGCACCGCCTGTCCGTGGGATACGACGGCGGCACCTGCCCCAATGCCCTGCCCTTCCGTATCTCGGCATCCGGAAACGCCCTCGAACAGGAGCCGAACGACGAGCCCGCCAAGGCGACCGCAGCCGACGTGGCGCTGGCCTTCAACGGGGTGATCGAGACGCCGGGCGACGTCGATCACTTCCGCTTCGTCGCGAAGAAGGGACAGACGCTCGAGGTCGAGTGCCTCGCGCGGCGGCTGCGATCCGGGCTCGATCCGGTGGTCAACGTGCTCAAGGCCGACGGCGGCAGCCTCGCCGGCAACGACGACTCCCGGGGCCCCGACTCGGTCGTCCGCATCGACGTGCCCGAGGATGGCGACTATCTCGTCCGCGTGAAGGACCATCTGGGCCGGGGTCAGGCCGACTTCGTCTACCGCCTCGAGATCGCCCCGCCGGCGCCGCGGCTCACCCTGTCGATCCCGCGGATCGACCGCTTTTCGCAGACGCGGCAGACCGTGTTCGTGCCCCGGGGCAACCGCTACGCCGTGCTCGTCAACGCATCGCGGACCAACTTCGACGGGGATCTCGCGCTCGACGGCAGCGGCCTGCCCCCGGGCCTCACGATGACCGCGCCCCCGCTCAAGGCCGGGCAGGTGCAGGTGCCGGTGGTGTTCGAGGCGGCGGCCGATGCGGCGATCGGTGGGCGGCTCGTCGCCTTCGAGGCCCGGCAGGTGAGCGAGCAGGATCCCGAGGGCAAGGCCGGTGTCCGCGGCCGCTTCGAGAACACCGCCGACTTCGTGCTCGGCGATCCGAACAACGCCGTGCACTACTCGGCGCGGGTCGCGAAGCTGGCGGTCGCCGTCGTGGAGGCCGTGCCGTTCTCGGTCGAGCTGGTGCCGCCGCGGGCGCCGCTGCTGCGAAACGGCGGCCTCGATCTCCGCGTGGTCGTGAAGCGGGAGCCGGGGTTCGACAAGCCCGTGACGGTGGAGTTTCCATTCCGGCCCGGAGGCGTGAGCGCCGCGCCGTCGATCACGATTCCGCCCGACAAGTCCGAGGCGGTGTACCTCGTGAACGCCGACGGCAAGGCCGCGACGGGCAGCTGGCCGGTGCACGTGATCGCCGGCGGCGACATCGGCGGCACGGCCTGGGTGGCCTCGGCCCCGGTGACCCTCGAGGTCGCCGAACCGTTCACCACCGCCACGCTCAAGCGGGCGGCCTGCGAGCAGGGCCAGGAGGCCCGGATCGCCTGCACGCTCACCCATGCCCGCCCGTTCGAGGGCCAGGCCACCGCCCGGCTCCTCGGCCTGCCGCCGGAGACGACGGCGCCGGAGCTGACGTTCACGAAGGACACCGCGGAGCTCGTGTTCCCCGTGACGACGACCGGCAACAGCCCGCCGGGCAACCACAAGACGGTGGTGCTGGAGCTCACCACGCCGGTCGGCGGCGAGGCGGCGCGGCTGAGCGCCGGCAGCGTCGAGCTGAAGATCATGAAGCCCGTGGGGCCGCCGCAGCCTGCGGCACCGCCCGCCGCGCAGCAGGCCGCCAAGCCCATGTCGCGGCTCGAGCAGCTCCGCCAGCAGGCGAAGGGAGGCACCCCATGACGCGTTGGCCATCACGATCGGCCGCGAGCGGGCCCCTGCTCGGGGCGATCGCCGCCTTGAGCCTCGCCGCCGCGGTCGCCGACGCGGCCACGCTCCAGGTGTTTCCGCAGGCTGTCCATCTCTCGACGGCCCGCGATCGGCAGTCGCTCGTGGCCCGGCTCGTCGAGCCCGACGGCCTCACCCGCGACGCGACCGGCCAGATGACGGTGTCGCTCGACGACCCCGCGAAGGTCCGCCTCGACGGCCGCACGCTCGTCCCGCTCGCCGACGGCGACACCGCGGTGACCGTTTCCGTCGGCGATCAGACGGTGTCGGTGCCGGTGCACGTGGAGCGGGCCGGGCAGTCGCCCGACCTCAGCTTCCGCCTCGACGTGATGCCGATCTTCATGCGGCACGGCTGCAACGCCGGCAGCTGCCACGGCTCCGCCCGCGGCAAGGACGGCTTCCGGCTGTCGCTGTTCGGCTTCGATCCGGAGGCCGACTACCACCGCCTCACCCGCGAGCAGCCGGGCCGCCGGGTGAATCTCGCGCTGCCGGCCGAGAGCCTCCTGCTGACGAAGGCCACCAACGCGGTGCCGCACACCGGCGGGGCACGGCTCAAGGCGGGCGACGACGCCTACGCCACGCTCGAGCGGTGGCTGGCGTCCGGCGCGAAGAACGATCCGGCCCCGACGCCCGCGGTGGTCGCGGTCGAGCTGCATCCGCCCGGCGCGGTGCTCGACGGCCCGGGCTCCACCCAGCAGTTCTCGGTGCTGGCGAAGTACGCCGACGGCACCGATCGCGACGTCACCCCGCTCGCGGTGTTTCTCTCGAGCAACGACGCCGCGGCGCAGGTCGATCCGGCCGGCCGGGTGACGGCGGGGATGCGGGGCGAGGCATTCGTGATGGCCCGCTTCGAGACCCACACGGTCGGCGCCGACGTGATCTCGCTGCCCAAGGGCCTCGCCTACGACTGGGTGCCGCCCGCCGACGCCGGTCGCATCGACCGGCT
>JBIIMU010000390.1:0-3311 GCA_044337845.1 Pirellulales bacterium
GCGGCTTCCGCGTCGCGACCGGCGAGCACGACGGGAAATCGTTCTACCGGGCGAAGCTCGACATGAAGTCGGCGGAGGCGGCCGGTCTCACCGAGGACGTCGTCGAAGGCTTCGAGGCGGTGGTCCAGCTCCGCTGGGCCGACGACGCCCAGGCGATGAAGCTGCTGTCCGGGTTGCGGACCGAGACGGCCGGCGATACCTGCACGATCTCGTGGGACGCCGCGGCCGACGACGTGTGGACGGTGGTGGACAAGGCCGCCACCGAGTGGGAGCGGAAGCAGCGCCGGTCGGGCGACAAGAAGGGCTGCTGCGGCGCGTGCGGCAAGGACGGGTGCGCGGGGTGCGGTGCCTGCCCTTTCGAGGGCGACGCCGAGTCCGCGAAGGAAGGCCGGGCCGAGAAGGCCGAGGAGTTCTGAACGGAGGCACCGGCGTCGGCACGGCCTGAAACTCGCGGGTGCCGAGTCGGGCCGGCCGCCGACGGCGTGGGCGGCGGCCCTGCCGATCCGGGGCCGAGGCGATAAACTGTGGGGTGTGCGGCGCTCGTGTGCGTCCGCGATTTGCGACCCACGCCGGCGCCCAACCCGACATGACGGAGCGATCTCCCCAGGCGTGGAAGGTGGCGGCGGTGGCCGCCGCGGCCGGCATCGCGGTGGGGGCGGCCGGCGCGATGCTGCGGCACTCCTCGCCGTGGTCGGTTGGCGACCTGATGGTCGGAGCGGACACACCAGGGCCGAAGCCGCGGGCGGAGATTCCCGAAACAAGGCATGCGTTCGGGACGATCGGCACCGGTGGTAGCGGGTCGCACGAGTTCCTGGTTCGGAACACGGGCGACGCCCCGCTCACGCTGCGGCGCGGCGAGACGAGCTGCACCTGTACGGTGAGCGACTTCGACGCCGCCGAGGGGGGCACGCCCGATGGCTCGAAGGTGGTGCCGCCCGGCGGTGAAACGAAGATCCGGGTGCGATGGAAGGGGAAGCCGCCCGGCGGCCCGTTCCGTCAGCAGGCCACGATCCTCGCCGACGACCCGCGCCGGTCGGAACTCGTGTTCGTGGTCGAGGGCACCGTGGTGCCGACCTGGCGGGCGGCACCCGATCTCATCGCCTTCCCGAGGCTGTCAACGAGCAGCGGCGAGACGGCGACCGCCGATGTGTTCACGTTCGGCCCGGAGGCTCCCGCCGTGACCGAGGCCACGTTCGACGACCCGGCCTTCGCCCAGTTTGCGTCGCTTGCCACGGCGCCGTTGTCGGCCGAGGCGGTCGCGGCCGAGACGGGGGCCACGGGCGGATTCCGGGTCACGCTGTCCCTGAAGCCGGGGCTGCCGCTCGGGGCCCTGAAGCGGACGATCCGCGTCTCGTTCACGATGCCCGAGCCCCAGGTGGCGGAGATTCCGATCGACGGCACGGTCGGGGGTGACCTTGTCATGGCGGGGCCGGGATGGGATTCCTCCCGGCAGGCGCTGCTGCTGGGGACGGTCTCCGGCAAGACGGGCCTGCGGATGCGGGTGTTTCTCACGGCGAAGGGGCCGCATCGCGACAGCGTGCGGCCGACGGTTCGCGAGGTCGTGCCCGACTCGCTGCAGATCACGGTGGGCGAGGGCAGCCCGATCGGTGCGGGAGGCGCGGTGAGGATTCCGATCGACATCGCGATTCCGCCGGGCAGCCGGGCGGTCAATCACCTCTGCTCGCAGCTCGGGCCGGCGGGGCGGATCGTGCTCGACACCGGCCACCCCGACACGCCGGAGTTCACCATTCCCGTCTGCGTCGCCATCGGTCCCTGAGTGCCTTCCATGATCATGCCCTTCCTGCATCGCATGCTGCCGGCCGCCGGTCTCGCCGTCGCCGTCGCGCTCGCGGCGGTCGCCGCGGTCCCCGAACGCGGGGCCGACGTGCCCGACGCCGTGGTGGAGAAGTTTCGCGACCGCAACGGCACGATCTTCAAGGAGTGGCCCGCCCCGCAGGCGGTGCTCGTGGTCACCGGCGAACTCGACGGCTACATCGAGCCGTGCGGCTGCACCGGCAAGGAGAACCAGAAGGGCGGGCTCAGCCGGCGACAGAACTTCCTGCGGGCCGTCGAGGGAGCCGGCTGGCCGCTCGTGGCGGTGGACGTGGGCAACCAGGTGAAGCGGTTCGGCCGGCAGACCGAGGCGAAGTTCCAGTCGATCGTCGACGGCCTGCGGGCGATGCGGTATGCGGCCGTGGGCTTCGGGCCGGGCGACCTGCGGCTGCCCGCCGAGGAGCTCGTGGCGGCGGTGGCGCCGGTCGGCGACCAGCCCACGCCCTACGTGTCGGCCAACGTGGGCCTGCTCGGGCTCGACGCGGGCATCACGCCGCGGTTCCGCGTGGTCGAGGCGGGCGGCCTGAAGATCGGCCTGACCACCGTGATCGGCGACGACGAGGTGGCCCGCATCAAGAACGCCGACATCGAGTTCGCCCCGGCGGCCGACGGCCTGGCGATCGCGGCAGCCGAACTCGCGAAGGCCGGATGCGATCACCAGGTGCTGCTGTCGTGGGCCTCCCCGGAGGGCACGAAGGCACTGGCCGCGAAGTTCCCGCAGTTCGACGTGGTGGTGACGGCGGGTGGGGCCGACGAGCCGCCGCTGGAACTGCCGCAGCTGCCGGGGGGCGCGCGGCTGGTGGAGCTCGGGCACAAGGGGATGTTCGCGGTGGCGATCGGCTTCTATCCCAACAAGGCCGTCCGCGGCCAGCGGGTGCCGCTCGACGCCCGGTGGGGCGAGTCGAAGGACATGATCGACCTGCTCGGCACCTACCAGAAGAAGCTCGAGACGCTCGGTTTCGACGGGCTCGGCCTGGTGCCGATCCGCCATCCGACGGGCCGGCGGTTCGCGGGGAGCGAGGCCTGCGCGGAGTGCCATCAGGAGGCCTACGACGTCTGGAAGGACACGACGCACGCGACGGCGCTGGTGACGCTCGAGGAGCAGAAGCCGCGTCGGGACGGCGATCCGGAATGCCTCTCCTGCCACGTGACGGGCTGGGCGCCGCAGCGGTTCGAGCCCTTCGAAGGAGGCTTCACGGGCATGACCACGACGCCGCATCTGGCCCATCAGGGTTGCGAGAACTGCCACGGTCCGGCGGCGGCCCATACGGCCGTCGAGCGGGGCGACGTGCGGGCGAGTGAGGCGGAGCAGGCCCGGCTGCGGCAGGAGCTCGTGCTCACGCTGGCCACGCCCGAGGGCAAGCAGAAGGCGGTGAACAACTGCCTGGAGTGCCACGACCTCGACAACAGCCCGCAGTTCGACTTCGACGAGTACTGGCCACAGGTCGCCCACGGCGACTCGGTGGAGGCGGAGGCGG
>JBIIMU010000391.1:0-3310 GCA_044337845.1 Pirellulales bacterium
GGGCCGTTCAGCCCGTGGCCACGCCGCTCGACTTGCCGCAGCAGTTCTTGAACTTCTTGCCGCTGCCGCAGGGGCAGGGGTCGTTGCGGCCCACCTTCTGGCCCAGGTTGCGGATGGGCTCCGCTGGGCCCGCGTCACCGCGCTGGTCGGGCGGGCCGGCCGTCGGTTCGGCCTGGCCGGGCGGGGCCGCGAGCGTGGCCGGCGTGGCCTCCGCGTGGATCGCCGCCGTCTCGTGCCAGGTGCTCCGCAGGGCGTCTTCCTCGACCTGCTCGATGCGGTAGACGATGTCCACCACCCGCTCGTCGATGCCCTTCCACATCAGGTCGAACGTCCGCATGCCCTCGCGCTTGTACTCCACCTTCGGATCGACCTGCGCGTAGCCGCGGAGGCCGACGCTGCTCCGCAGGTGGTCCATCGCCAGCAGGTGATCCTTCCAGGCGTTGTCGAGGATCTGGAGGAGCACCGCCCGCTCCATGCGGCCCATCTCGTCCCGCGGCGAGTCGCCACGGGCATGCCGCCGCCGGCTCGCCTCCACCAGCCTTGCCCGCAGCTCGTCGAGGTCCGACGAGGCCACCGCCTCGTCGCCGAGCGCGGGATCGAACCGCTCTCGCGCCCACGCCAGCAGCTGCTCCCGGTCGAGCCGCCGGGAGCCGTCCGGCTGCCGGCCCGAGAAGTGCGCGAGGCCCACGAGCACCGGGTATTCGACTTCGCGACGGGCATAGACGTCGCGGGCCAGGCGGCCCACCCGGGCCTTGAAGGCCGCCGCGTCGAGGCCGCTCCGCTCGAGGGCCGCGATCTCCTCGGCGGACAGGGCGGTGCCGAACCGCCACTCCGTCCAGCCGAGCGCGCTCCGCAGGCCGAAGTCGGGGGCCAGGAACTTGGCGCCGTCGGAGAGGTCGATCCGGTGGATCGCCTCGCGGGCCTTCTCCTGGAGCCACTCGCACACGCCGTCGCGGCCCACCCGCTTCAGATCGCGGTCGTTCACCGAGAGCTTCCAGCGGGCGTTGGCGAACGTGGCCAGGGCGCCCCAGTTCCACTCGCTCTCCTCCTCGCCGGCCGGCAGATTCTCCTCGACCGCCTCGTAGATCAGTCCCTCGGCGTGGCGGGTCGCCTCCTGCACGGCCACCCGCTCGGACTCCTCGGGCGTCATGCCGCGATAGTCGGCGGGGTCGAGCTCGCAGGCGAGCTGGCCTCCCGCCCAGGTGGCGTAGGTCTGGGTGCCGTAGTCCTTGTCGAGGAAGGTGCCGATGTTCTGGTCGATCTGGCGGTCGACCATCTCCATGATCATCTCGCGGCAGGCCTCCTCGCCGGCCTCCGGGTCGAGGATCCGCTGCCGAAAGCCGTAGACCCGCTTCCGCTGCTCGTCCATCACCTCGTCGTACTCGAGGAGGTTCTTGCGGACCTCGAAGTTCCGCTCCTCGACCTTCTTCTGGGCGGCCTCGACGCGGCGGGTGACCATCCGGCTCTCGATCGCCTCGCCCTCCTGCATGCCCAGCCGGGTGAGCACGTTCTTCACCCACTCGCCGGCGAAGATCCGCATCAGGTCGTCTTCGAGCGAGAGGAAGAAGCGGCTCGAGCCGGGGTCGCCCTGCCGGCCGCAGCGGCCGCGGAGCTGGAGGTCGATGCGGCGGGCCTCGTGCCGCTCGGTGCCGATGATCTGCAGGCCGCCCATCGAGCGGACGAGCTCGCCTTCCGGCTTCATGTTTTCCCGGGTGGCGATCGCCGCGACGAGCGCGTCCCACTCCTCGCGGGGCACGTCGAGCCGGGTGGGATAGGTGTCCTGGAGCTTCGCCCAGGCGAGGGTGTCGGGGTTGCCGCCGAGGATGATGTCGGTGCCGCGGCCGGCCATGTTGGTGGCGATCGTGACCGCGCCGAGCCGGCCCGCCTGGGCCACGATCTCGGCCTCGCGCTTGTGGTGCTTGGCGTTGAGCACCTGGTGGTCCACGCCCCGCTTCTCGAGGAGCGCCGAGAGCCGCTCGCTCTTCTCGATCGACACCGTGCCCACGAGCACGGGCAGGCCCTTCCGCTGGATCTCCTTGATCTTCGCGTTCGGGATCCGCTCGGTCGTCCGCTCCCCCTTGGGCTCGAACTCGAGCTCACCGTCGAGGTCCGCCGTGATCCGGCCGACCTTCCACGTCCCGTCGGTGAGGGCCACGGTGTCCCAGCGGTTGATCCGCTCCACCTCGTCGGCCACCGCGACCCACTTCTCGCGCTCGGTGCGGTAGATGACGTCGGCGTGGTTGATCCGCTTCATGCCGCGGTTCGGCGGGATCGCGATCACGTCGAGCTTGTAGATCTTCCAGAACTCGGTCGCCTCGGTCATGGCGGTGCCCGTCATGCCGCCGACCTTCTTGTAGAGCTTGAAGAAGTTCTGGAGCGTGACGGTGGCGAGGGTCTGCGACTCCTCCTTGATCCGCACGCCCTCCTTGGCCTCGACCGCCTGGTGGAGGCCGTCGGACCACTGGCGGCCCGGCATCAGGCGGCCGGTGAACTCGTCGACGATCACCACCTCCCCCTGCTGCACCACGTAGTTCACGTCGCGCTTGTAGAGGTAATGGGCCTTGAGCGAGTTGTCGATGAGATGCGGCCACTCCATGTTGCCGGCGGTGTAGAAGCTCTCGACGCCGGCGAGCTTCTCCGCCAGCCGCACGCCCTGCTCGGTGAGGGCGACGGTGTGTTCCTTTTCCTTGACCTCGAAGTGCTCCTCGGCCTTGAGCTGCCGGGCGATCTGGTCGGCCCGGGCATACTTCGAGACGTCGTCGTGGGCCGGGCCCGAGATGATCAGCGGCGTGCGGGCCTCGTCGACCAGGATGTTGTCGACCTCGTCGACGATCGCGAAGGTGAGCGGCCCCTGGGCCTGCTGCATGTGCTTGGGGAAGCGGTCGTCGCCGCGGGCCGCCATCCGCATGTTGTCGCGGAGGTAGTCGAAGCCGAACTCGTTGTTGGTGCCGTAGGTGATGTCGCAGGCGTAGGACTTCTGCCGTTCGCCCGACTCCATCCCCGACTGGATCGCCCCCACCGTGAGGCCAAGCCCCATGTACAGCGGCCCCATCCACTCCATGTCGCGGCGGGCGAGGTAGTCGTTGACCGTGACCACGTGCACGCCCTTGCCCTCGAGGGCGTTGAGGTAGGCGGGGAGCGTGGCGACGAGCGTCTTGCCTTCGCCCGTGATCATCTCGGCGATGGCGCCGGAATGGAGCACCATGCCGCCGATCAGCTGCACGTCGTAGTGCCGCATGCCGAGGAACCGCTTGCCCCCCTCGCGGCAGACGGCGAAGGCCTCCACGAGGATGTCGTCGAGCGTCTCACC
>JBIIMU010000392.1:0-3309 GCA_044337845.1 Pirellulales bacterium
GTTTTGTGATGCTTCTTCTTCTGCTGGTATTTGAACTTGCCGAAGTCCATGATCCGGCAGACGGGCGGCTTCTCGTTCGGAGCCACTTCCACCAGATCCAGACCCGCCTCCCGGGCGAGGCTCATGGCCTCGTCGGTGGGGATGATGCCGAGCTGGCCACCCTCGGCCGAGATCACGCGGATCGGTGTGATCCGGATCTGCTCATTGATGCGATGCTGCTTCTCGATGGCTTACGCCTCCGGCCGCGGGTCGGGGACCACCGGCCGGGATGAAGTCGTGCTTCTCGCACCGCGGGCCGGCGGTTCTCCCCTCGAAATGTCGTGCGCGAAGAGCCGGTGGGCGGGCGAGCCGGCGGATCCCGCAGTTGCAACGAGTGTCGTCGTGAAACCGGGCAGCGTCAAGGCGTCCGGGAATCCTGCGGCAGCCGGGCCTCGCGGTCGCCGGCCGCCTCGGGGGCGGCGGCCGGTGCGGCCGGCAGGCGGATGCCGTCCACGAGCCGCCGGTCGGCGTCTCCGAACCGCTCCGCCAGCGCCGCCTCGAGCAGGCAGGTGACCGCCAGGCGATGCCCCGCGCCGTCGGTCAGCACCGCATGGATCCACCGAAAGGGCAGGTCCCCCGCGCGGCCGCCTGCGACCACCCGCACGATCCGCACCCCGTCGGTGCGCGTCGCCTCGGACGAGTGCTCCACCGCCCCGAACTGCCCGGCCAGCGACCGCGCCAGATCTCGCTCCACCTCCGCGATCGTCGGGGGCGTGGCGGCGGAGGCGCGGGGCAGCGCGGTGACGGAGCACTGCGCGACGAGCGCTCCGTGATCCACCAGCCGCAGCACGAGGCCGTCGGGCCCGTCTTCGATGGTGCGCCAGCCGGTCTCGTGCACGAGCTCGAAGCGGCCGAGCGGGTCGCGGTGCCACACGAGCCCCGGCCGGCCCGGGCCCTCGCGCCGTGGCCCGACCTCGGCCGACACGTCCGTGGCCTGGGCGGGCTGCGCGGCGGCACCGATCGCCGAGCGGGCGAACGAGACCCGCGCCTCGACGTCGAAGCCAGGTGCCACGTGGCCGGCCTCGCGCCGCTCGCGGATCGTGATCGCGGCCGACTGCGGTGGCTGGTCGAGCGCCCAGTGGCCCTCGGCCGCCGCGGTCGCCGGCAGCCTGCACGACCCCTCCACGGTCACGTGCGTGGGCACGCCGTCCGCGGCGCCGTCCACCATCCCCGTGATCGAGACCACCGCCAGGCCGTCGACCACCTCGTCGAGCCGCGCCTCGAGCCCGCCCGATTCCACCGTGTCGATCGCCAGCAGGCCCGCGGCCGCGTCGGCCGGGATCGTCCACGAGTCGCCGACCGCGACGGTGCGGCCGGGCCGGAGCGTCGCGGTGAGCAGGGGATCGAACGGGATCTCGAGCAGATCGAGTTCATCGCGGGTCAGGAAGCCGCGTTCCAGGTACGGCGACGGCGTGGTGCCCCGCAG
The DNA here is from genome assembly GCA_044337845.1 of Pirellulales bacterium. Lineage (GTDB taxonomy): Bacteria > Planctomycetota > Planctomycetia > Pirellulales > UBA1268 > QWPN01. The sequence goes on from JBIIMU010000392.1 coordinate 1,466, forward strand.
GGCCACCCGGACCACGCGGGCCTCCGGGGCCAGCGCGACGCGGCGGTCGCCGCCGTCGATCCGCAGGTCGGCGACGGCGTCGGCATACCGCCGCTCCACCAGCGGCTCGGCGGCGTCCGCGGCCGGCAGCGGCACCTCGGTGAAGTCGAACATCGCGTCGAGGTTCGTGGTGAGCCGCAGGGGCGGTGCATCTCGACCGGCCGGTGCGAAGATCTCACCGGACACGTCGAGCTTCACGCGCACCCGATCGGGCTGGCCCGGAGCGGTCGGCTCCGCCGTCGCGGGGGGCTCGCCAGGAGTCGCGTCTTCGTCCGCAGCGGGGGGCTGGTCCACCGCGGCTTCCGCGGTGTCTCGAGGGGCCGTGGTCTCGGCCGGCTCTTCCGCGGCGGCTCCGGCGGCTTCGGCCGTGGGATCGGCCGTGGGATCGGCCGTGGGATCGGCCGGCTCCTCCGCGGCATCGGCGGCCGGCTCGGCGCCACCCCGCGACGGGGCACCCCAGCCGCCCGGCATGAGGACGGCCACGATCAGCCACGCGGCCCAGCGGTTTCGAGTCTGAGGCATTGCCACCCCCGGTCGTCGGTCGCCCGCGGCCCAGCCCGCGGCGTCTCGCGGTTACGTCGGCTGTCGCGCCGGATGATCCGCTCACGGCGTCCCTCGCCTCCCCGCGTCGCCCCACCCTGCCCAGATGCCCGACCGGGATTTCCGTCTGAAAAACCAGGTGTCCACTGCGGTCTCGGCCTGCGATTCAAGGTGTTTTTCGCATCCCCGGGCTCGTGTCTGCGACACCGCCCCTCGGCCGCCGCGGGGGGCAAGTGCCTGCGGGGCAATGGGTTAGGCGCAGCCGTGGCGGGGCCGCTCGGGCCGGGCAATTGAAAAACGCTGAAGAAATACCGGGTGTCCATGAACCCACCCGCCGGCCCCCCCGTATAACTCGTGCGTCCGCGGAAGGCGTGGATGGGGTCAGGATGACCCCGGACGCATGGAATGACGCGAGTCTGATGAACGGGTTGGATGCGGGGCGAGGACGCCCGGGCGTGCCACGAACGCCCGGCCGCCTTCTCCCGCCGAACTGCCGGCACGGCCGCCGGTCGGAGGTACATCATGCGTTCCAGTGCTTTGGGTGATGAGTTCGTCCGCCTGTTTTCCGCCGATGGCTCGGCTGCCGGCGAGGACTCCGCGGCGCTCGACGCGGGCGTCGAGTCGGTCGTCCCGCAGTCGGCGACCGACGAGGACGTGCTCTCGATCGAGGATCTCGCGCGGCGGTTCAGCGTCTCCACCAAGACGATTTCCCGCTGGCGCGACCACGGCCTCGTCGCCCGCCGGTACACGGTCGATGGCCGGCGGCGGGTGGGCTTCCTGGCCAGCACCGTCGAGCGGTTCATCCGCGACAACCCCCTGCGGATCGAGCGGGGCACCCGCTTCAGCCAGCTCTCGGACGAGGAGCACGACAAGATCATCGCGTGGGCCCGGCGGCTCGCCGTGGCCGGCGCCTGCCCGGCCGACGTCCATCGCCGGATCGCCACCCGCCTCGGCCGCAGCGTGGAGACGGTCCGCTACACGATCAAGCGGCACGATCAGGAGCATCCCGACGCCGCGGTGTTTCCGCCGGCCGACGGCCACCTGCGTCCGGAGAGCCGGGCCCGCATCTACCAGCATCATCTCGCCGGCGAGGCGGTCGAGTCGATCGCCCGCCGCTACCACCGCTCGAAGGCGAGCGTCTACCGCGTCATCCTCGCGGAGCGGGCCGCGCACGTGATGCAGCTCCCGCTCGACTTCATGCCCAACGCGCTGTTCACGCGGAAGAGCGCCGAGAAGGTGGTCGACCAGCCCTATCCCGGCCCCAC
>JBIIMU010000393.1:0-3307 GCA_044337845.1 Pirellulales bacterium
GTCCGCGGAGCCTCGTGGTGGGCCGGAAGTGGGCGGCGGCCTGCTCGGTCGGGAGCGTCCACGACGCCAGCGGGGTCGTCGGATCGACCACGTCGAAGGCCGTGATCGTCACGGCCCCGGGTGCGGGCACGAGCTTCTCGCTCGCGTCGCGGGGCTCCACGGTGATCGCGATGCCATCGCTCACGCCGTCGCCATCGTCGTCCAGGCGGACGCTGGCCGCCAGGTTGACCGCGAGCCGCACCGGCCGGCCATCGGAGGCCGGCTCGGCGTAGGAGACGGGCACCGCCACGGGCGCCGGCTCGGGAGCCGCCGCCCCCTCGATGGGCTCCGGCAGCGCGAGCGGTGCGGGGGCCGGGCTGGCCGACGGCTTCACCGGCAGCGGCGGAATGTTGTCGAGGGCGGGCGGGGCGAGGGGGATGTCGGCCGGCGAGGGCGTGCGGATCGCTTCGGGAATCTGGATGGCCGGAGGCACGGCGATCGGGCCGGACGACGGTCGTGGCGATCCGGCACGCGGACGGCTCACCGCATCGCCGGGCGACACGCCGAGCTGCCGGCGGAGGCTCGCGTTCTCGCCGTCGAGCATGTCGACGCGGGCACACTTCTCCTGGAGCTCGTCCTGCAGCTGGTAGATCTGATCCTCCTGGTAGCGAAGCTCCCGCTCGAGCAGCTGCTGGCTGAGGTCGCTCTTGCAGCCGACGGCGGCGGCGCAGCAGAGGGCACCGAGAGCCAGCCGAGGGCTCGTCCGCCGTGCGCGTCGCTGCTGCCACCACATCGAACCGCCTCCGTGCGGCCTGCGGCGGTGGCACGTCCTGGCCGGGCCGCGAGGCCGACCGGGCGTCCATCACCGGGGGCGGGACGCTAGCACACGCCGCGGCGGGCTCGCAACGGCAGGATCGGCCGCAAAACAGGGCGGTTTCAGACCCCCGCGGCCCTCACGACGGCGGCCGCCAGGCGAACGCGGCTGGCCGAGGCGGCCGGCTACTTCGCCGCCGGCATCCGCTCGATGACCTCGTCGATCAGCCGGTAGTCGCGGGCCTCGGCCGCCGACATGAACCGGTCGCGATCGGTGTCCTGCTCGATCTTCTCCAGCGGATGCCCGGTGTGCTTGAGCAGGATCCCGTTGAGCTTGTGCTTGATGTTCTTGAACTCCTTGGCGTGGATCATGATCTCCTCCGCCGTGCCCTCCATGCCGGCGAGCGGCTGGTGGATCATGATCCGGGCGTTGGGCAGGGCCCGCCGCTTGCCCGCGGCGCCCGCCGCCAGCAGCACGGCCCCCATCGAGGCGGCCTGGCCGATGCAGTAGGTCGCCACGTCGCAGGTGACGAACTGCATGGTGTCGTAGATCGCCAGGCCCGCCGTGACGCTGCCGCCCGGAGAGTTGATGTAGAGGTGGATGTCGCTCTTCGGGTCGTCCGACTGCAGGAAGAGCATCTGGGCGACGATGGCGTTGGCCACCTCGTCGTTCACCTGCGTGCCCAGGAACACGATGCGGTCCTTGAGCAGGCGGCTGTAGATGTCCATCGCCCGCTCTTCGCGGCCGCTCTTCTCGATGACGTAGGGAATCAGGGGCATGATGAATGATGGCTCGGGGTGGGGCCTGCGGTCAGTCCTTGTCGCCTTCGTCGGCGGAGACCGGCGGCTTGGTGAGGATCTCGTCGACGATGCCGTAATCCTTCGCCTCGGCCGCCGACAGGTAGCGGTCGCGGTCGGTGTCCTTGGCGATGCGGTCGATCGGCTGGCCGGTGTGCTGGGCGAGGATCTCGTTGAGCACTGCCCGGGTCTTGATGATCTCGTCGGCCTGGATCTCGATGTCGCTCACCTGGCCGCCGACCTGACCGTAGGGCTGGTGGATCATCACCTTGGCATGCGGCAGCACGAACCGCTTGCCCTTGGAGCCCCCGGCGAGCAGCACGGCCCCGCCGCTGGCGGCGAGCCCCACGCAGTACGTGGCCACCGGGCAGGAGAGGATCTGCATCGTGTCGTAGATCGCCATCGTCGCCGTGACACTTCCGCCCGGCGAGTTGATGTAGAAGTGGATGTCCTTGCGGCGGTTCTCGCTCTGCAGGTAAAGCAGCTTCATCACCAGTTCGTTGGCGTTGCCGTCGTAGATCTCGCCCTGCAAGAGGATGATGCGGTTCTCGAGCAGCAGATCACCGAGCGTCATCTGCCGCTGCCGCTGGTAATCGCGGTAGGCGGACGAGGCCGAGGCGGCACGGAGCGGCGGGAGGGACGACGGATCGTGGAGATCGTGGCGGGGCATGAGTCAGGCCTGAGGTGAGGGGCGGATCGGCGGTCCGGGATGCGGCCGCGGGCGCTAGCTCCGCTGGCCGGGGCGGCCGCCGGGCTCGGACTGCGTGGCGACCGGGATCTCCTCCTCGCCCACCACCGCGCCGCACACGGCGTGGTCGATCGCCTCGATCTCGGGACGCGAGAACTCGAAGGCGGTGTCCTTGAACGAGGCGTGGGAGGTGATCAGGTCGATGGTCTTCTGCTCGATGATCTGGTTGCGGAGCACGTCCATCAGACCGCGGCGCTCGAGGCTCGCCCGCACCCGGCGGGGCGACTCGCCCGACTGGGCCGCGATGGCGCGGATCTCCTCGTCGTAGTCGGCCGCGGCGTCCGACACGCCCTCGTCCTCGGCGATCCGCTCGAGGATGAAGTGCTCCTTGAGGGCTCGGGCCGTGCTCGCCATGACGCTCTGGCGGAGCTCGTTGACGTGGCGGCGGATGGAGTCGTCGTCGAAGCCGCTGCGGCGAAGTTCGAGGATCGCCCGCTCGAGCTCCCGCTGGGCCTGACGACGCAAGAGCGACGGCGGGAGATCCCACGACGCCGACGAGGTGAGGGCGCTGGCCACCTGCTGGCGGACCTGCCGCCGCCGGTGCCACTCCAGCTGCCCCTCGAGCTGCTTGCGGACAGCGACCCGCAGGTCGTCGGCCGACGCGAAGCCTCCGAGCTCCTCGAGCAGGGCGGGCGTCATCTCGGGCAGCTCGAGCCGCTTCACGTCGAGCACGGCGAGCTCCATCGTCACGTCCTTGCCCCGCACGTCCTCGACCGCCGCCTCGTCGGACACCTTCACGGTGGCCGTCACGGTCGTGCCCGGCTTGGCCTTGGCCACGAGCTTCGCGAATCCGGGCAGCTCCGCATCGGCGAACGAGAGCTTGTCGCGGACGATGATCTCGGCCTCGTCGGCCTCGGAGAGCACGCGGTCGCCGTCGCGGAACACGAGCTTGCCGACGATCAGGTCGCCCACGGCCGGGGCCCCGTCGTGCGGCACGAACCGGGCCCGCTCGCGGAGGTGCCCGGTGAG
>JBIIMU010000085.1:0-8250 GCA_044337845.1 Pirellulales bacterium
CGCTGACGGTAACTCGCCGGATCATTATGCAAAAGGCACGCCGTCACGCATTGCTGTTGCCAGCCATAGCGCTCCGACCGCTTGTAGGCACATGGTTTCAGGTTCACATTCCTCCCCTAGCAGGGGTTCTTCTCAACTTTCGCTCGCGCTACTAGTTCACTATCGGTCATCAGGGAGTATTTAGCCTTACGGGATGGTCCCCGTCGATTCAGTCGAGATTCCACGTGGCTCGACCTACTCAGGGTACCCTCCAGAGACAACCACTTTTCGCGTACGGGCCTGTCACCCTCTGTGGACGAACTTTCCAGAACGTTCCGCTAAATGATTGTTTGGTAACTCCGGTGGAGGGCCCTACAACCCCGAGGTGGAAACCACCTCGGTTTGGGCTGTTTCCCTTTCGCTCGCCGCTACTGAGGAAATCGATTTTTCTTTCTTTTCCTGCGGGTACTGAGATGTTTCAGTTCTCCGCGTTGGCTACTGCAGCCTATGGATTCAGATGCAGTCAGTTCGGGCATCCCGGGATCATCACCTGTTTGACGGTTACCCCGGGCTTATCGCAGTCTTCCGCGCCCTTCAAAGCCTCCTGATGCCTAGTCATCCCCCATGCGCCCTTTCTAGCTTGACCACCCGAATCGAATGCTCGCGAACGAGCTCGCTTCGGCTGGAGCTTCACCCGACCATCTGATTGCCTGGCCCACCGCATCACTGCGGTCACGCCGGCTCGGTCCGGTGGAACGATTTTTTCTCGCTCTTATTCAATCAGGGACGTCGCACCCGGCTTTCGCCGCATGCATCGCCCCCGAGCCTTGGGAGAACGCTTCCAGAGAGCCGCTTGAGACGGCTCTCCTTCGGCATTCTTTTCAAGATGCCAATTACCACGACCAAATTGTCAACGAACGAAAACGAGCCGACGATGGCCGAAGCCACTGCCAGCCCGTAGGCGGGAACCGATGCCCGGGAAAAGTGGGATCGGCCGCGACAGACCCAAAACTTAGCGACGGCCTTCCCGACCGTCAAGCGGCCGGAAAAATCCGTTGATTCCGGCAGGTTTTCGCCCTCGCGGCGAGGGTATAACCGGAATCTATGGTACGCGGCGGAACTTTCTTTGGTTCGGTGGCCTGGGCGGGGCTGGTCGGGTGCCTGGCCGCCACCCCCTTGACCGCGGGGGCCCAGCCGGCAGGGCCGGCCGCGGCCGTACCGGTCGTAGCGGCCCGCGTGACCACCATGCAGGCCGCATCGGGCCAGCCCTTCGTCGGCACCGTTTTGCCCGCCCGCACCAGCGACGTCGGCAGCGCCGTGGACGGGAGGCTGATCGAGCTTCCGATCGTGGACGGCCAGCAGGTCGCCGAGCAGGAGCCAATCGCCCAGTTGCTCCGCGGCCTGCTCGAGATCGAGCGGGCTGGAGCCGTCGCGGAACTCGATCGCCGCCGCCAAGTGCTTGGGGAGCTCAAGGCCGGTTCGCGGCCCGAGGAGATCGAGCAGGCCCGGGCCGCGGTGGCGGGCTTCGAGGCCCGGCTGGCGTACGCCCAGGGCCGCCTGAAACGGCTCGGCCGGCTCGCCGAGCGGGGCACGAGCACCGCCGACGAGCTGCAGGACGCGCAGGCCGAGCTGCAGGCGATCGAGGCGCAACTCCGCGGCAGCCGGGCGGCGCTCGCCCTGGCCGAGGCGGGCCCGCGGCAGGAGCAGATCGCGCAGGCCGCCGCGGCAGCCGCCACCCAGGAGGCCGAGGTCGAACGGATCGACGATCAGCTCGCCAAGCACACGATTCGCGCGCCGTTCGCCGGCTGGGTGATCGAGCGGTTCACCGAGAAGGGGCAGTGGGTCGCGCGGGGCGGCCTGATCGCCCGGATCGCGGAGCTCCAGGCCGTGGAGGTCGAGGCCCGGGTTCCCGAGTCGTCGATCGCGGCCCTGCGGGAAGGGGCGGAGGTGCGGCTCGAGTTCGACGCCGCCCCGGACCAGGCCTGGATCGGCCGCGTGACGAGGATCGTGCCGCAGGCCGATCTCCTGAGCCGCAGCTTTCCGGTGCGCATCCGGCTCGAGAACCGCATCGTCGATGGCGTGCCGGTGCTCAAGGGAGGGATGCTGGCCCGCGCGTGGCTGCCGGTGGGCGCCGCCGGCAGCGTGACGGTGGTGCCCAAGGATGCCCTCGTGCTCGGGGGCCCGAAGCCCCTCGTGTTCTGCATCGACCCGGCCGGCCCGGCCGAGGGAGTGGTGCGGCCGGTCGACGTGACGCTCGGCGCCGCGGTGGGTGGGCACGTCGCCGTTCGCGGCAGCCTCGAGCCCGGCGCGCTCGTCGTGGTCCGGGGCAACGAGCGGCTGCGGCCGGGCATGAAGGTCGTGTTCGAGCCCCCGGCAGGCTGACCGGACGGATGCACTCCGTCCGCGGCGACCATGAACTTGATCGAAGCCTGCGTCAGAAGTCCGGTGAAGGTGTCCGTCGGCGTGATCCTGGTCACGCTCTTCGGCGTGCTCTCGATCCTCTCGATGCCGGTGCAGCTCACGCCCGAGGTGCAGATCCCCACCATCACGGTCGAGTGTCGTTGGCGCGGCGCGAGCCCGCAGGAGATCGAGCGTGAGCTGATCCAGCCGCTCGAGGAGCAGCTCCGCAGCGTGGAGGGGCTCGTCAAGCTCTCGAGCGACTCGGGAAGCTCCAGCGGCACCGTCGAGCTCGAGTTCGCCGTCGGCACCGACATGTCGCAGGCGCTGGTGAAGGTGAACACGCGGGTCCAGCAGGTTCGCGACTGGCCGATCGACGCCGATCGACCGGTGATCAGAACCTCGAGCGCCAACGATCGGCCCGTGGCCTGGTTCATCCTCGGCCAGGCCGCCCCCGACCCGGCGGCCGTCGCGCGGGCGAAGCAGGATCATCCCGCGCTGGCGGCCGACCTCGACCGCGTGCTCTCCGCCCGGACGCCCGACCTCGCGCTGTTCCGCCTGCGGCGGCTGGCCGCGGCCCACCCGGAGATCGCGGGCGTCGCGCCTCCCGACATCGACGTGGAGTCGGTCCGCCGCATGGCCGAGGACGACATCGAGAGCCGGCTGGAGCGGGTCGATGGCGTGTCGAGCGCCGACCTCGTCGGGGGTCGCGAGGACGAACTGCAGGTGATCGTGGACCCGCAGCTTCTCGCCGCCCGCAACCTCACGATCGAGGACCTGCGGCAGGCGCTGGCCAACCAGAATCAGGACACCTCGGGGGGCGACCTCTGGGAGGGAAAACGCCGCTACGTGATCCGCACGCTCGGCCAGTTCCGCTCGCCGGAGCAGGTCGAGGGGGTGATCATCACCCGCCGCGACGGCAACCCGGTGTACGTCCGCGACGTGGCCCAGGCCCGCCTCGGCAGCAAGAAGCCCGACGGCATCGTCCGTCGCTTCGGGGCCAGCAACATCGCCATCCGCGTGACCCGGGAGTCGGGCGCCAACGTGCTGGAGGTGATGCGGCGGCTCCGCGAGGTGACGGCCCGGATCGACGAGCAGCTCGCCCCGAAGGGCCTCTCGCTCACGCTGGTGTACGACGAGACCACCTACATCGACTCCGCCATCGGCCTCGTCAACGACAACATCCTCGTGGGGGGCCTGCTCACGCTGGGCACGCTGCTCGTCTTCCTGCGGAACGTCCGCTCCACGCTGATCGTCGCGATGTCGATCCCGGTGAGCGTGATGGGGACCTTTCTCGCCCTGGCAGCCTTCGACCGCACGCTCAACGTGATCAGCCTCGCCGGCATCGCCTTCGCGGTCGGCATGCTGATCGACAACTCGGTGGTGGTGCTCGAGAACATCTTCGTGCACTGGAGCGCGGGCGAGGAGCCGACCGACGCGGCCGTCAAGGGCACGCAGGAGGTGTGGGGCGCGATTCTCGCGAGCACGCTGACGAACGTCGCCGTGTTCCTGCCGGTGTTGTTCGTGGAAGGCGAGGTGGGCCAGCTCTTCGGCGACATCGCCCTGGCGATCGCCGCGGCGGTCGGACTCTCGATCGCGGTGTCGGGGCTCGTGGTGCCGGCCGCGGCCGCGCTCCTCCTCCAGAGCCGGCACGCGCGGGCCGCCGCCGCCGTCGTGACGGGCGCCGGCGAAGGACCGGGCTCCGCGGCCCGCGGCGACATCGCCACCCGCTTCGGCGCGGCCTTCATGGCCGTGGTGACCGGCATCAATCGGTTCCTGCTCGCCAGCGGCTGGCGGGCGGCGGTGGCGTCGCTCGCGATCGTCGCGACGGCCGCCGCGGCCACCTGGCTCTTGATGCCGAAGGTCGAGTACCTGCCCGAGGGCAACCGCAACCTGGTGTTCGGCATCCTCCTGCCGCCCCCCGGCTACAACATCGACGAACTGCTGCGGATGGGCGACCTCGTCGAGCAGCGGCTGATCCCCTACTGGGACGTCGATCCCGGCACCCCCGCGGCACAGGCCCTCGACGCCCCGATCCTCGGCGACTGCTTCTTCGTGGCCCGCGGCCGGAGCGTGTTCATCGGGCTGCGGTCGCTCGACCCCCTCGAGGCCGCGCGGCTGGTGCCGCTCATCCGCCGGATCGCGGCCGATCTGCCCGGCACCTTCGCGGTGGCCAAGCAGTCGAGCCTGTTCGAGAACGGCATCGGATCCGGCCGCACGGTCGACATCGAGATCACCGGACCCGATCTCGCGAAGCTCGTGCAGCTCGGTGTCCAGGTGATGGGCAAGCTGCCCGAGGCCACGCCCGGCAGCCAGAACCTCCCCAGGCCGTCGCTCGACCTGTCGAGCCCGGAGGTGCAGCTGGTGCCGCGGTTGGAGCAGGCCGCCGACATGCGGCTCGACGCGCGTCAGCTCGGCTACATCGTCGACTGCCTCGTGGACGGCGGATACGCCACCGACTACTTCCTCGACAACGACCGGATCGACCTCGTGATCAAGGGGGACGACCGGTTCGTGCAGCGGACGCAGGACCTGCGGATGCTTCCCGTCGTCACCCCGGGCGGGCAGCTCGTGCCGCTGGAGTCGGTCGCCGAGGTCCGGGAGTTCTCCAGCGGCCCGGAGCAGATCCTCCACCGCGAGCGGGAGCGGGCGATCACCGTGCAGGTCTCGCCCCCCGCGCGGATGCCGCTGGAGGAGGCCCAGGAGCGGATCGAGCGGCTGATCGTGAAGCCCCTCGAGGAGTCGGGGGCGCTCGCCGGCGGCGAGCGGATCACGCTCGGCGGCACCACCGACAAGCTCGTGGCCACGTGGAAGTCGCTGTGGTTCAACCTCGTGATCGCCGGCGTGATCACCTACCTCCTGATGGCGGCGCTGTTCGAGTCGTGGCTCTACCCGGCGGTCGTGATCGCATCGGTGCCCGTGGGGAGTGTGGGCGGCCTGCTCGGGCTCTGGCTGCTCAACTGGCTCGGAGCCCGGTTCGGCATCTTCCAGCCGCTCGACGTGCTCACGATGCTCGGCTTCGTGATCCTGATCGGCACCGTCGTCAACAACCCGATCCTGATCGTGGAGCGGGCCCTCCAGCTCGTCCGCGAGGGGTCCCTGGAGCCGACCGACGCGATCCTGGAGGCGGTCCGCAGCCGGGTGCGACCGATCTTCATGACCACGCTCACCACCGTGCTCGGCCTGCTGCCGCTCGTGATCTTCCCGGGCGCGGGCAGCGAACTCTACCGCGGCCTGGGGGCCGTGCTGCTCGGCGGCATGCTCGTCTCCACGCTCGTCACGCTCGTGCTCGTGCCGGCGCTGCTCGGCCTCTGCTTCCGCCTGTTCGGCACGAGCGGCCTGCGGCCCGCCCAGGAAGCGTAACCGCGTAAGCGGTACGACTGCCTCACGGCATCGGGGTTGGACAGGTCGCCGCGGCGCGGAGCATCCAGGCGGCGAGGATCGCCCGCAGCGTCCAGGCGATGGTGCGAATCCAGTTGCCGCGGACGAGCCGCGTGACCGCGTCGGCCGTGTGGCCTTCGGCGGCGAGCCGACCGTGCAGCGGCACCTGCACGAGGAACGTGGAGAGCCAGATCACCGCCACGAGCCCGAGCCCCGCGACCGCCGGGCCGCGGCCCACGCCCGGTGGCGGCCAGAACACGACCGCCGCGGCCGTGGCGAGTTCCGCCAGCATGAAGGGAAGCACGACGGGCGTGGTGCGGGCCTGGTGCTCATGGGCGAACTCCCGCGAACCGTCCCCGGAGAGTCGGGCGAACAGCGGATAGTGCACCGCCTGCACGAACCAGATCAGGCCGCACATGGCCCCGGACGCCACGGCCTGCACGATCAGGATCAGGTCCTGCGTGGTCATGCCCGCGATCGCGACGTCAGTCGTGCGTGCCGAAGGCTGCGGCGCGATGCCGCCGCCAGGCATGCAGCAGGATGAGGCCGAACGGGATCCACCAGAGCAGATCGTTGGTGGGCAGCGTCCAGCCGAAGGCAGGCGGCACGTCGCCGCGGATGATGCCCATCAGATACCCGAGCGGACCGAAGATCTTTCCGAGAAATCCCACGAGCACGATCGGCCAGTGCCGCACCGGGTCCGCCGCCGCCGCGAGATACCCCACGCCGTACACCCCCACCACCATCCCGACGCACTGCCAGATGAACGGATAGTTGGGCTGGGCGAGACCGGTCAGATCGAAGAGCCAGGCCGGGTACAGCACGGTCAGCGCGCCCCACGCGAGGTTGTAGACGCCCGCGGCGACGAGCCAGCGGCTCATCCAGGTCGGCGTTTCGGACGTATCGACGACAGTGGCCATGGTGGGATCGCCGCGGGATGTGCCGGGCTCTCAGCCCGGCCCGAAAACGGAATGCTCATATCATAGACGGCTCGGGACTTCCGCCGAGGTCTGGCCTCCGGAAGCCCAATCGCGTGAGCGATGGGGACTGCCCCACCTCATTCGCCGACTGCCGGCCTCCGGAAGCCCAATCGCGTGAGCGATGGGGACTGCCCCACCTCATTCGCCAATGTCCTCGGCCCAGAGCCCCGGGTGCTTCGTCATGAACTCCTGCATCAGCGCGATGCACCGCTCGTCCTGGAGCACCGTGAGCTGCACGCCCCGCTCGGCGAGCAGCCGCTCCTCGCCCATGAACGAGCGGTTCTCGCCGATCACGACCCGCGGGATCCCGTAGAGGAGAATCGCCCCGCTGCACATCGGGCAGGGGGAGAGCGTGGTGTAGAGCGTGCACTCCTTGTAGAAGGAGCCGGGCCGCCGCCCCGCCCGCTCGAGCGCGTCCATCTCGCCGTGGAGCACCGTGCTGCCCTGCTGCACGCGGCGGTTGTGGCCCCGGCCCACGATCCGCCCGTCGTGCACCACGACGGAGCCGATCGGAATCCCACCCTCGGCGAGCCCCTGCTCCGCTTCCTCGATCGCCGCGGCCATGAATGCATCCATGGAGGCGGAGGATACCGGCCCGCCGCAGCCGGCGTCCACGGCGGGGCCGATCCACCTTGAGGCCGGCCGCGGAGCCCGCTACGGTCTCGCCCCCAGCCTGCGAAGGAGACCGTCATGCCGTCGTCGCACCGCGCCCTGGCCGTCGTCCTGCTGGCGGCGGCCGCAACGCCCGCCTTCGGCCAGGAGCCCACGGGCACGATCCCCGGCCATCCCGCCCTCGAACGGGCCCCTCGGCACACGACCACGCACCGCGGCCATCGGGGCGACCCGGTCAACATCGCCTTCGTGGGCTCCGAGGAGGAGCTCCACCGCGCCCTGTCGGCAGCCCGCTGGTACGCCGCCGATCCGATCACCTTCGAGTCGTCTGTGCGGATCGCAGCCGACGTGGTGCTGAGGAAGCCCTACGAGCACGCCCCGGTGAGCGATCTGTTCCTCTGGGGCCGGCGTCAGGACCTCGCCTACGAGCAGCCCGTGGGCTCGAGCCCGAAGCAGCGGCATCATGTCCGCTTCTGGCGATCCAAGGAGGTCGATGCCGCGGGCGAGCCGCTCTGGCTCGGTGCCGCCACGTTCGATCAGCGGGTGGAGATCAGCCGCACCACCGGCGGGGTCACGCACAAGATCGCCCCGGAAGTGGATCGGGAACGGAACAAGCTCGTGGGCGACACCGCCCGGTCGGGCGTGCTCGACGGCTACTACTGGGTCGACCGCTTCCATCCCGAGCGGCAGGGCTTCAACGGCGGGGGTGATCCGTGGGTCACCGACGGCCGCCTCGCCGTGGGCGTGCTCGAAGTCCGCCGCTGAGCCCGAGCTGACCGGCGGTGGGGGTGGGGCGATTCGCGCTCGGCGGGCTGCTGGTGCACCGCCGCCGGCGCCCGCGAGCCTGACGGGCGGGCGGCCGTCCACGCCGGGCCCGAAGCCGGCCAGCGGCGGGCCACCG
>JBIIMU010000272.1:0-4372 GCA_044337845.1 Pirellulales bacterium
GATGCGCACCGGTGGGGTGGAGCGATTCGCACCGGTGGGGTGGAGTGATTCGCACCACGCCGCGGGGGACGTGAGGCGATTCGCCCCACCCACGGCCCCATCCCCATGAGCCGGCTGGCGGCGGCCACAACGCTTTTCCGCGAGGTGGCGGCGCCCCATCGGGAAAATCACCCCGCGACGGGCTGATTGGCACGGCATCTGCACCACCGCCGGGAAGTCGCGTTCCGTGCCGTCCCACCCCGCGAGTCCCTGCCGCATGATCCACCACACGCGTTGCACCATCGCCATCGCCGTCGCCGCCGCCTGCCTGCTGGCCTCCTCGTCCGTAGCCCGGGCCGGCACCGTCTACGAGGTCAACACCACGGGGGCCACGGAGATCGGGTCGAAGAACAACGACGTCTACATCGGTCAGTCGTTCAACTCCGGCACGAACACCCTGCTCACGTCGGCCAGTCTGCAGATCAACCGGAACGAGCTCGCGATCGCCGACTTCACGCTCAACCTCCGGCTCGCTGCCGGGACGCCCTTGAACTTCCTCGCCACGGGCGCGGCGCTGGCGTCGGGCACCTTCAGCAACTCGATCCTCAGCGAGACCCTCCAGACGTTCTACGAGTTCACCGGCCTGAACTGGCCGCTGTCGCCGAACACGGTCTACATGATCGGCATCGACAGCGAAGCGTCGCCCAGCGTGAAGTGGACTCTCAACCAGAGCATCCCGCGGGAGAGTTCCACCGGCTTCATCACCGGCTATGGCGGATACAACGCCCAGCGTAACAACGTCGTGGACGACGGCCTGCACGGCGCGACGATCACCGCGGTGCCGGAGCCCGCGATGGCGGTCGTGGCGGTCGCGGCACTCGGCGGGCTGCTGGTGCACCGCCGCCGGCGCCCGCGAGCCTGACGGGCGGGCGGCCGTCCACGCGGGGCCCGAAGCCGGCCAGCGGCGGGCCACCGCCCCGGCCTCGGTCAGCGGCCCGCCAGCGGCGCCGCGTGGAGCCGGTCGTGCTCCGGCCCAGCCTTCGCGAGCCGGCTCTCGTAGAGGACGACCTTCTGCACGCGCATCCCGCCGGCAGTCGCGACGTCGGCCGACGCGATCGCCGCGGCGAGGGTGTCGGCCGCCGGACCACGGTCGCGCAGCCGGCCGAGCGTGACGTGCGGCCGAAACCCGCGGGCCTCCGGGCGAAACCCGATCGGCTCGAGCCGCTCCTGCAGGGCCTCGTGCAGCCGCGTGAGCTCCGCCGCCCCCTCGCGCACCCCGAGCCACACCACCCGCGGCCGCCGCAGGTCGGGAAACACACCGAGCCCTCCAAAGCCGAGGGGAAACGGCGGCACCGCGGCGGCGGCCTCGTCCAGCGCGACGCAGATCCGGTGCAGGTCCGCGTCGTCCACCTCGTCGCCGAGGAAGTGGAGCGTGAGGTGCAGCTGGGCCGGGTTCGTCCAGGCCGCCTCCGCGCCCGCCAGCCGGAGGCGGTCGACGATGGTGCGGACCCGCGCGGCCACCTCCGTCGGCGGGTCGACCGCGATGAACATCCGCCGACCGCGCATGGGGCACCTCCGGGCCGCACACCGTATCATGCGGCACGCGGCCGACACCACCACGCCACGCTTCCTTCGCGGTCATGACGTCCCACCTCGCGGCCATCGTGAGTCCCCTGCTCGTCCTCGTGGCCGTGGCGGGCGGTCTCCATGCCGCGGCCTCGCCGCCTCAGCCCGACGCGGTCGTCGCGGCCGACGGCAGCGGCGACTTCACGTCGGTGCAGGAAGCGATCAGCAAGGCGCCGATGAAGACAGGCAGGGGCGACCCGCGCTGGGTGATCCTGGTGAAGCCCGGCACCTATCGCGAGCGGATCCACGTGCAGCGCGAGCGGGGCAACATGCTCGTGGTCGGCGAGGATCCCGCGACCACGACCATCGTGTTCGGCCTGCACGCGAACCTGCCCGGTGAAGACGGCAAGCCGATCGGCACCTTCCGCACGCCCACGCTCTGGATCGACGGCGACGGCATGGAGTGGCGGAACGTGACCGTCGCCAACGATGCCGGCCCCGTAGGACAGGCCCTCGCCCTCCGCGTGGACGGCGACCGGGTGTCGTTTCGCGGCTGCCGCTTGCTCGGCTGGCAGGACACGATCCTCCTCACCCGTGGCCGGCAGTACTTCGTCGACTGCCACATCGAGGGGCACGTCGACTTCATCTTCGGCGGCGCCACGGCGTGGTTCGACCGCTGCACGATCCGCTGCCTGAAGGACGGCTACGTCACCGCCGCATCCACCCCCGACGGCGTGCCGCACGGGTTCGTGTTCGCCGACTGCACGATCAGCGGCGCCGACGGCGTGAAGACCTACCTCGGCCGACCCTGGCGCGACTACGCCCGCACCGTGTTTCTCCGCACGGCGATGGGCGACGTGGTGCGGCCCGAGGGCTGGCACGACTGGGACAAGCCTCACGCCCATGCGACGACCGGCTACGCCGAGTTCGGCAGCACGGGGCCCGGCGCGAGGCCCGACGCACGGGTGCCGTGGGCGAAGCATCTCACGGCCGACGAGGCGGCGGCGCTCACGCCGGCGCGGGTGCTCGGCGGCGGCGACGGCTGGGATCCGACCGCCGACTGACGCCCGCCACGGGCACCACCACACGGGCACCATGCCATGCGCTTCCGCGACGACCGCGACGAGGACGACGACGCCTGGGACGACGACTCCGAGGCCGACGCCGACCTCCGCGACGACGACGACAACGACGACCCGACCGTCCCCTGCCCGTTCTGCAGGCGGGACATCCTGGAAGACACCCCCCGCTGCCCATACTGCGAACGCTATCTTTCCCCGGACGACTTCGCCCGCCGCTCGAAGCCCCTCTGGGTGCTGATCACGGCGGCCGTGTGCCTCGCGATCGCGATCTGGCTGGCGTTCGCGATCTGAGGCGGCTTGTTCTCCCCAGGGGTACGGGCCCCGAACCGCCCTCCCAACACAAAAAACCCGCGCGAATCCCAGCAAGTCTGGGAAGCGAGTCGATGAGCCCGAGGGGCGGCCGCAATCTCTGCACACTGCTTGCCGCCAAGGACGAGCGCATCGGTCCCTGGAGCAGCAGAATGCCCGCAAGGCCGAGCCGGGCACTGGATCAGCCGGCGGATAGAATCCAGCAGCGTCGTCCGATTGCACGAGGAACTCGACAATGACACGCAGACTGGCTTGTTCGCTGGTCGCCGCCGTCGCGATCGGGTGCACGGGCACGTCCGGCCCGACAGTGTCACCGCATGTGTCAGCAGCGCAGCAATCAAGCGCTTCTGCCTCCATGGGGCTTTCGTTCCCCCCCGAGACGCGGTTCCTGCTGTACCATCGCGCATCAGAGAAGCCGGGCCTGGTGCCTGCTCCCGACGATGTGATCCATCTGAAGATTGAGCTGCCCCCCGCTGCCGCAGCGACGTTCCTGGCTGCCCGTCCGTTTGTCGATGCCAAGTGGGACTCGCGCGCAAGGTTGATCTCGGACGTGCCAGAGTGGCGTGAGTGGCAACCTTCCGCGGTGAAGAAGTCTCGTTCCTCGCAGATCGCATTACCGAAGGGCGAAGCGCTCAATGTCCTCGTCGATGAGGATCGTCCCGACAAAACGATCGTGTACCTGGTCTGGTTCGAGACGTGATCCAGCAAACCCGTAGTCAAAAAACCCAACGAGCCATGACGACCAAAACGAAAACCATGGTCCTTCTCGCCGTCCTGTTGCCCGGACTGGTGCTTGCCGCGCCGAGTGATGCCGCAGAACAGGATCAGGTCAAGGCTCGGGCGATCAATCTCTGGGTCGATCTCGGACTGGGATTGATCAGCCAAGAGGATGCAACGAAGGAGATGAGATCACTTGACGCTGACTTTGAAAGCACCCTGAGGGCAGAGACAGAGGCACTCACGAGCGACCTCTATGGGGTTCGACACGTGTCCGGAGAGCGGTTCGCCGCGTTCGTCGCCGAGATGGACGTCGTTTCTTCCTTTTCCACGACCACGGTGATCGGCAGGACGCAAGAACTGGGGTACCTGGAGGTGAGGATCGCCCTCAGCAGTCGTCACGGGTACGTCGCAATCGTGTGTACTCCGCTCAACGACCTGCCGGAATCGACCCGAAAGAAGCTTGTTGGCTCCGGGAACTAGCCGCTGATTGGCGGCCGTAGGAGCAGCGGCGGGCCCCGAAAGATGCTCTGGTTGCCCTCGGGCTCTCCAACGCGGCAACCGACTGCCACCTCATCCGCCAGCCCACCGCCGCCGGAAACACAAAAACCCCCGCGAAGCCCGGCAAATCCGGGACTTCGCGGGGGTCTTCTGTTGAGAGGCTCCGGTCGGAGTCGAACCGACGATGGCGGATTTGCAATCCGCTGCCTTAGCCACTT
>JBIIMU010000031.1:0-12589 GCA_044337845.1 Pirellulales bacterium
GGCGAGGGCGTCGTGTTCGACGCCTCGGCCACGCCCGAGCGGCCGGGTGCCGGCGGCGGCGCGGGGGGTGCGGGCGGGCCCGGCGGCGAAGCGCAAACCGTAGGCGGCGGGGCTCCGGGTCAAGGCGCGACCGGCGGCCTGGGAGGCCAGGGGCAGGCCGGCGTCGCCACCCAGCAGGGCGTCTGGGTGCGGAACTACACGTCGCTCGGGAATGTCTGGTCGCGCGAGCTGGTCACTCGGGACAAGGACGGCAAGGCACTGCCGCTCTACCAGGTGTACACCGTCGACGTGCGCTCGCCGGGCCGAGTCCGACTCGGGTCGGCTGCCGAGCTCGGCACCCGGTCAGATCGGGTGGATATTCCTGGCACTATCAGTCGGCAGGACGTCTTTCCCACGGTTACAAACGCCAACAGCAACTATGTCGGCTTCTGGGCCACCGCCTATCTCCATGTGCCGGCCGGCGAGGGCGGAACGTATGAGTTCCAGATCGACTCCGACGACGGAGCCCTGCTCTGGGTCAATGAAGCGAATCCCACGTCGGCAGCGACCGCCGTCGTCAAGAACGACGGCTACCATGCCGTAGGCAGCCCAGCGTTTGGCAGCGTGCCCCTCACACCGGGCTACCACAAGATCGACGTCAAGTGGTTCGAGTGGAGCGGCTATCAGGGCTTTGATCTGAAATGGCGGCGTCAGGGCGGCGGCGACTGGGAAACCATCGACGCGTCGCGGCTGTTCCTACCCACCGACGTGCTGGCCGGTGCTCCACGGGGCCAGACCGGCTCGTCGGGAAGTGCGGCTCCGAACAGCGCCAAGGCCGGCAGTAATGGCGACAGCGCGGAAGCTGGGCTTCGAGGCCAGCCCGAGTTGCTCGGCCCCGCGGGCACGGGGATCGCCGCAGGCGGCACAGGGCTGGGCCAGGCAGGCCAGCCGACAGCAGCCGAAAACGGTGGCCGGGGCGGGTGGCTCCCGTCGGTTGGCGGCAGCTTGGTGAAGGGCGAGGGCGGTACGGTCGGCCAGCCGGGCGACGACGGCAAGGACGGTGCAGCGGGCATCGACGGCAGCGCCGGCCTCGGCGGCCTCTATCGCCAGACGACGTCCGAGTCGATCGCCTCAGGCACCGGCGGTGCCGGCGGCGGCGGCGGCGGAGAGGGCCAGGGCGGTGGCGGTGGTAGCGGTGGTCAGGGTGGCGGCGGCGGTGGTGGCGGTGCATTCGGCGTCAGTGGCACGAACGGCGGCATGGGCGGTGCGGGCAAGCCTGGAACGGCGGGCGGCAAGGGCGGCGCGGGCGGCGTCGGCGGCGCCGGCGGTGGGGCATTCGAGATCGTGGCCGACGGGCGGATCGTCGTCGGCAAGAGTTCCAACTGGCTTGCCCGGGGCGCGGCGGGCACTGCCGGCATCGCTGGTGATCCCGCGACGCCGAGATCGGAGACGCGGAACCCCGGTTTGCCTGGCGCGGCTCCGCCAGCCAACCTCGTCGAGGGGTTGTTCACCGGCGGAATCGGTGGCGTGGGTGGCGCCGGCGGCCTCGGCGGCACTGGGGGCACCGGTGGCAAGGGCGGCGCGGGGGGCGCGGGTGCCGGCGGCACGGTGCGACTCAAGGCGTCCGACGTGGTGGTGAACACCGGCGTGACGTTCGACGTGACGACGCTCACGGCGACCGGCACCAAGGATGTCTCCTCGCTGCCTGGCGAGATGGGCCGCGTCGTCATCGGATCGAACACCGCCACCGGGTCGTTCACTGTTGCCGCCGATGCAAATCGAGAGCGGCTCGGTGCGTTTGGCGGCACGCTGAGTGACAATCCGTTCATTCCGGGCAGCGTCAACGTCAAGACGCCAAACCTCTCCGGCGTGCTCGCAGCCGTGAACTCCCCCTCGACGGCACCCGGCTGGGGCCAGCTCGCCGCGGAGGCCTATGGCGTTCTCGCCAAGCGCAACCCCAACACCGCCGCAAACCAGCCGGCGTGGGTGCCGCTCGCCGCCGCCGACCTGCTCGCCCGCGACGTGATCGAGTCGCCGGAGACGCTGCCCGTCGACAACCTGGCGTACCCGCAGGGTGGTCGCCGACCGGCCGACGCGCTCGCGGCGCTCGTCCGCGTGGACCGCGGCGTCGCCTCCGCGCTCTTCGGCGGCGACTTCGAGGGCTACGACCTGCTCCTCTATGTGAACCTCACGAACGCGCCCATCACGGCGCCCGAGATGGGCATCGAAGGCCGGTCCAACCCACTCCAGCAGGGCGGCTGGGCGACCGACCCGCTCGTGGGCGGCAGCGGCGGCCGACAAGATCTATCCACCCTCCCTGCGAACGCTGTCTACGCCACGCTCGTGCCCGACCGCGACGCGGTCTTCAGCCTCGGCCTCACCACCTCCGACGGCAAGCGGATCGTCGCCGCCGATCCGCTCACCAAAAACGAGGTGCTCTACATCACAAAGCCCACGAACGGCACCACGGTTGATCAGCGGGCAGTCCCGCGCAGCACCGCCGCTGCCGGTGCGCAACTCAAGATCGACGCGACCCCGTCGCAGCGGCTATCGGGTGGCGTGATCCGCGTCGAACCCGGCACGTCTGGCGCGGTCACGATCACTCTCGAAAATTCCGCCGCTGGCCGAGCGGGCATCCTCTCGGCCGACAGCATCCGCCTGCAGCGGCTCGACACCGTCCTGCCGAGCCTGAAGTCGGTGGACCTCCGCGCCAATCCGCTCGATAACAGCGCGTTCAGCAATGTGATCACAAATACGACTGACGGTACGGGCACGCTCGCCCGCAGTCAGATAACGGGCGCTGCCGTCGCGACGGTGCGGTTCGACCCAAACGAGTCCCGGCCAAAGTTCAAGACCCGCATTCCGTCACAGATCGCGTCGGCCGGCATGCCGCTGTCGATCAGCTTTACCGGCAATCTCGCCCCGGAGACCGATCAGAACGAAAGCGTCGCCTACACCGTGACGAGTGATAGGCCGGAAATTCGCGCCTCAATGACTGGTGGCAAACTAACAATCGTGTCGGTCGCCACGATGGGAAATGCGCCCTTCGTCGGGGCCGCCACGATCACGTTAACCGCAGGCGATCGCAGTTCGCCATTCGGTCCCGCGGGCCGCAGCGGCAGCCAGACATTCGACGTCAACGTCGGAACCGTTGGGATCGAGGATAGCGTGAAGTTCGACGCGAACGGCAACGGCAAAGCCGACGCGACTGAACCCGGGATCGAGGGCGTCGCCGTGACGGCCTCACTCGTGAACTCGTCGGCCCAGAGCCTCACGACGGTCGCGACCGAAGATGGAACTTTCCGCTTCAGGGGGTTAACAGCCTCGCGGGAATACACGATCACGGCCGCCGGAAACGGGGCTTCAACCTTGAGCGTGGGATGGACCAGGGCTAATCACTCCCTCGAGGATGGCAGCTCGTACTCGAGGTACTACCCGGCGGCAGGCACGTCTGACGGTGCTCGACTGGCCTTCGAACAGATTCAGTATGCCGGCGACGGTCCCTTTCGGAACTCAAAGTCGCGGCTGGTCACATTCGACGCTCAGGGGCACATCGCGTCCACGTCCGATTGGCTGACGATGGCGACGGCGTCGGGCCAAGTAACCGTCTTCATCGATCAGATGGCGGTAAGTGAAAACTGGGTTTACGTGCAAGGTGGATATCGGACAGGCCCTGGATCCCTTCGCTATGGCTTCGTTGGCAGGTTGAGCCTGACGGCTCCAACTACCATCGAGAATCTGTACACGGCGCAGGCGGGCGATTCGTACGATGGCCAGACAATCGCGATCGCAGGCGGTCGACTATTCGCACTGCGCTATCAGAGCTCAAGCGAGACAAGCGTTGTCGATACGTTTGACACCGTCAGCGGCGCTCGCCTGAACTCAGCAACGCTTCCGAAGGTGGTTGAAGCGATCGTTGTTGCCCAGGAGGCCCAGCAGTTCGTCGCGTATGCCTGCGGTAGCGATTCGAACTGGAACAACATCGCGGTGCATAAACTCGCATTTTCCAGCGACTTCGGATCCGTGGTGGCCGTCCAGCAGTTCGACGCTGATGGCACCGCGGTTATTTCTCCTCCCGAAGGCTTTACGAGTGCTAGCGGCGCGGTGCTCGCATTGGACGGGCTTGGCCATGTCCTGATCGCCGGCGACGTGCAGAAGTATCCACGTCAGGCAGGGTATCTCGTGTCGCTAAAGGTAACCGATGGAGTACCTGCGCGGCCTTCAATAGTGTTACAGGACTCAATCTACAACAACTATTTGTTCGGCCTTGCCGTCGACGCAGCTGGATCGGCGTATGTGACTGCGAACTACAGCGACGCTGCCGGGACTGATTACAGGCAACTGGTCGTCCTTCGGTATTCGATCGATGGTGAGATGACGTGGCAGCAGAGGGTCGGCCGCGATTCATACTCGTGGGGTGGTGGCATCTTAATCGATGCACGTGGAAATGTTTCCGTACTGGCTGACTCGATCGTCGGGACGGGAACCACAACCGCGTCCGTGCTCGCGACACCCCTGCGGTCAGACACCCAATACCGCTTCCGCGTCGCTGCGGTAAACCAAGACGGCCGCGGCGAGTACGCCACGACAACGCAGTCGTTCGCTCCCGCCTCGGCCGCGCCTCAGCAACCCGACAAGCCAACCGTCGTCGCCGGCAATGGCCGGGCATACGTGCAGTGGGCCGCCCCGAATGATGGTGCGTCACCAATCACGGGCTATGCGATCGAATACGCCGTTGCAGGCAGTTCGACGACCACGACCATCCTGCGAAGTGCGTCGCAGGGAAAGAACGCCTTCATTTCCAACCTGACCAACGGAACGTCGTACGTATTTCGTGTTTTAGCCGTAAATGCGAAGGGTACCAGCATCGCGTCGGCCTGGTCATCGCAAGCCACACCCAATGCGAATGTGCCGGCAGCCCCCATCGTGGGGACACCCTACGCGGGCACCTATGGTGGTGGCGCGGCTGAAGTGTCTTGGTCGCAGGTGACGGGCGCTACCCGATACATGATCGAGTATTCAAGCGACGGCGGTGCGAACTGGAATCCCAACACCTATTGGAGCGACACTCAGTACGCGACCGTATATCAACTGAACGGTGGGCAATCGTATGTGTTCCGCGTTACGGCGATCAGTGATGCTGGAATCGGATCCGCGTCCGGGAAGTCCACAGCAATCACCGCAAAGGTAGCCGTACCCGGAAACGCACTATACGGAGATATTTCACCGACGCTTCTGCCAGGCAATGGCGCGGTTAGCTTGCAGTGGCCGGAGCCGTTCAATGGCGGCAGCCCCATTTCAGACTACAAGATCGAGTATTCGGCGGACGGTGGCGCGACATACAAGGAGTACAGCCACGCGCCTTTCACCACTCCATACTTCACCGTCACCGGACTCCTCAACGGCACCAAATACTGCTTCAAGGTGTCAGCAAAGAACGCTGCTGGCTTCTCGGGCTCTGTACAGTCGGCGTTTGTCGTCCCCTCGGCAAACATCCCGGCTGCTCCAAGCGGGCTTTCCGCCACCTCGACAGCGGGGGCCGTGCAACTGACCTGGAATGCACCGGATGCGACGGGCGGCACTCCCGTATCCGACTATGTGATCGACTTTTCGTCCGACAATGGCGTCACCTGGAAACCGTACTACGCAAGCCGTGTCGAGTCGTTAATCACGAGTTTCAGCACAGTGGCATCGACCGGCAAGACGGTCGTCTCCGCCCAAACGGCGATATCCGCTCAGGCGACTGGTTCGTCGACCGTCGCGGCATCGAACGGCGGCCAGACTCTTACGGTCGACGAAGGCGATTCCGTGACGTACGCGACACTGCCGTCTCCGATGGGGCTGAAGAGCGAAGTGCTGCCGGGGGCGGTGAAGCTCTCGTGGACGGCGAGTCGGCCGACGGCGGCGCCGGCCGTCGCCGACTACATCGTAGAATGGTCGACCAACGGCACCACGTGGACCCGCGTGGACGATGGCACATCCACGGATGAGACGGCGACGGTCACCGGCCTGCCCGGCGGCGCGGCCGTGACGTTCCGCGTTTCTGCAGCGAATCGCGACGGCGTCAGCCCGGCAGCGACGATCAGCGTGACGACGACGCCCGCGGCCGTGCCCGGGGTGGTGGGCGGGCTCACCGCGACCGTGCCGGCAGGGGATGCGGGCGATCGAACGGTCCGGCTCTCGTGGAACGCCCCTGGCAGCAACGGCGGCAGCGACATCACACGATACGTCATTAGAAGGTCCACCGACGGCGGGCTCACGTGGGCCTCAGCGATGACCGTGCCTTTCGGCCAGACGACGGCCGACGTCACCGGGCTCGCAAACGGTGTGGCCGTGATCTTCGACGTCGCAGCCGAGAATGCGGTTGGCATCGGTTTGCGGGTGGTCTCGAGCACCGTGGTCCCGCGTGCTTTTACCACGGTAGGCGCCCCGCGAAACCTCGCGGCGGCCCTCGCGACCACGCCCGGTAGCGTCAGCCTCACCTGGGATCCTCCCGCCACGGGCATCACGCCGAGCGGCTATCTCGTGGAATACAAGCGGGTTGCCGACGCGACCTGGACGACGTTCAATGCGACAACCACCACGACGGGTTCCGGTGGCGTCGCCGCTACGGTCTCGCGACTGGCGGGCAGCACGGCCTACCAGTTTCGCGTGGCGGCGGCAGCACAGGGGGGGTTGGGCACGTACTCGGAGTCTTCCAATGCGATCACTACGCCAGTAGTTTCACTTCCCGCAGCACCTACCGGAGTGCAGGTGGAACTGATTTATGCAATGTCCGGCTCGTACGCAGCGCGTGTGTCTTGCTCACCGCCGCCCGGCATTGCCGGCGTGACTGTCACGGGCTACCGGATTGAGTATTCGCAGGATTCGGGCAAATCGTGGGCAACCCTGACGCTGGATAAGTACGAGCAGACGTCTACCAAATGGACTCACTACGGTTCCTATCCGTCTCCAGTCATGAACTGGCTGGTTGTCCCGATCGGGCCATATCCGCAGGGGTTTGGTGTCCTGTATCGTGTTGCCGCGACCAGTGCGGCAGGCCTAGGCCCCTATTCGGTGCCATCGCAACCGCTCGCTGTTTCCTATTCCTACTCTTCCTCCTTCGATCCAACACCTCTTGCACCAAACCCGGTATCGGTATCGATTGCAGGAACGACCACGGATGTTCTTTGGACTCATCCAACTGGTAACACCGCGATACGGAGCAGTTACGCCATCGAGCGATCATCGGACGGGGGCACCACATGGACGGCCGCTGTGTCGTCGATCCCGCCCGCCTCGACCCAGGCGACTGTCACCGGTCTGCTTCCGGGTGTGCCATACAGTTTCCGAGTTGTAGCCGCATCGCAGGTGGGGCGGGGCTTGTTCTCTGAGCCCACTCCTCAACGGTTTGCCTACACATCGCTCACCTCGCCCGGAACGCCCACGATCGGCAGTGTGTCGAGTGCCGGCGGCGGCCGCATGACACTCACCTGGACCAAGCCCGCCACCACCGGCAACCTGCCGATCACCGACTATTTGATCGAGTCATCGGCTGACAATGGGGTCACGTGGTCGCCCATCCCGGATACCGTCTCCCCGAACGAATTCGCGACGATCGCCGGCCTCGCCCGCGGCACGTATGTGTTCCGGGTCCGCGCAGCAAATGAACTCGGCGTCGGAGCTTATTCGGGCTCGAGCGCCTCGTTCACACTCGCAGCCACGCAGCCTGCCGTTCCCGCGATGGGCCTCATCACGGCCGGCAACGCTCAGGCGACGGTCAACTGGACCCCAGGCAGCGACGGCGGCAGCACCATCACGGGATTCGCTATCCAGCAGTCGCAGGATGGCGGGACGACATGGCAGACCGCCACGATCGCCGGCACGCTCACCGGGTCGAGTCGCTCGGCGACGGTCACGGGGCTCACAAACGGCTTCGCCTACACCTTCCGAGTGAGTGCCACCAACGCCGTGGGGACATCCGCATCGTCGCCGTCGTCGGTGCCGGTCACGCTGCTCGTTCCGCAGACCAGTCCGGTAAGTTGGGATCTCGATGGCGACGGCGTGTACGACCCGTCATCGGCCGGCGTCGCGTACCCGACGGCGACGTACGTCGTCGATTCCGCATCGAGCGATCTCCCGGCGCCCGCGGCCCTGACGGCCGTGCCTGCACCGGGCGGCGTGGTGTTGACCTGGAGCCAGCCGATCGCGGCGGGCAAGCCGGGTGTCATCGATTATGTCGTCGAGTGGTCGGTCGATGGCAACTCATGGACGCGGTTCGACGACGGCACGAGCACGAGCACGACGGCGACCGTGAGCGGCCTCGCGGGCGGGCAGTCGTACCGGTTCCGCGTGGCCGCGGCGAACGTCAACGGGATCAGCACGCGACGCTCGAGCGTGACCGCAGTGACCGCAGTGACCGGGGCGACCAGCCCGGGACCGGTAAGTGGGCTCGTTGCCACGATCGATGGCCAGACCGCGACGCTCCGCTGGAACCGCCCGGCCGGCGATGGAGGCAGTCCGATCACCGGCTATGCGATCCGTCGGTCGAACGACGCCGGTACCGCCTGGGTCGATGTGCTTACCGTCCCGTACGACCAGTTGAGTGCCGAAGTTACAGCACTGGTCAGTGGGCAGGCCGTGATCTTCGACGTGGCTGCAATGAACGCTTTGGGCGCCGGGTCGCGCATGATCTCCAAGGCCGTGGTTCCATACACGGTGCCTTCGGCCGGCACTCCGCAAAACCTCATGGCCGTCCTCGCCACGACCCCAGGCAGCGTCACGCTCACCTGGGATTTACCCAACACGGGCACCACGCCCAGCGGCTACCTCGTGGAGTACAAGCGGGCGGCCGATACGAACTGGACGACCTCAACCGCCTTCGCGGCGAGCGAGTCAGCCGGCCTGACGGGCACGGTTACGGGCCTCGCGGCGAGCACGGAGTACCGCTTCCGCGTCACTCCAGCATCCGTTGCCGGAATGAGCCCAAATGCGGCCGTCTCCAACGTCGTTACGACTCCCGATTTGGTCCTACCAGGGACACCAACCGGCTTGCAGGTGATGCCGGGCACGCTCGCGGGCGAGATCTGGGTGTCGTGGACGGCTCCAACCGTGACCGGTTTGGGACTCACCGATTACGTGGTGCAGTATTCGTCGAATTGGACGGCTCCCGGTGGTGGCACATGGATCACGGCCAATGACGGCGTCTCCAAGAACACCTGGGCCAGCGTCACCGGACTGACCGGCGGCACGAGCTATGTGTTCCGCGTTGCTGCGACAACCGATACAGGGGACGCGGGCTGGCCTTCCGAACGGTCGACAGCGGTAAGCCCCAATGGCCCGAACTCAAGCACGTTCGTGGAGTTCGTGCATGTCGGGAATCCAGGAAACGCCGGGCAGACGCTGACGTATTCCGACACGCCCATGACGTTCGGTGCGGTTGACGACGCGTACCGGATAGGCAAGTACGAGTTCACGAACGACCAGTACGCGGCGTTTCTGAATGCCATCGATCCAGTCGGGACGAACCCCAATTCGGTCTACAATGCCAGCATGGGCAGCAACGCCCGGGGCGGGATCACGAACACCGGCACCACCAACGGCAGCCGTTATGCGGTTAAGCCGAACATGGGCGACAAGCCCGTCAACTTCGTGAGCTGGTTCGACGCGGCCCGCGTGGCCAACTGGCTCCACCACGGGGCGCGGCCCTACGGTAGCAGCGACGCATCGGCCAATGCCCCGCAGAACACAGGCGCGTACGCACTCGGAACGCTTACGAGCGGAGCTGCACCGGCAAAGAACGCAGTGGCGCTGTTCTCGGTCCCCACCGAGAACGAGTGGTACAAGGCGGCGTTCTACAACCCCACGCTCAGCAATGGCGCGGGCGGCTACCGTGTGTATGGCAACGGCTTCGACACGCAGCCGACTGCAGTCACGGCTTCGGCCAGCGGCGTCGGCTCGGCGGGCGGCACCGGCAACTTTGCGAACTACAACAACGCGGCCGTCTGGAATGGCCAAACCGGCAACGTAACGACGGTGGGCACCAATGGTGGGCCAAGTTACTACGGTGCCTTGGACATGAGCGGAAACGTGCACGAATGGAATGATCTCAGTGGTGCTGCCGGTTCATCTCGCGGACTGCGGGGCGTCGGCTGGTACAGCATCTTCACGTCCTCTTTGTCTTCATCCGGGAGAGGCACGACCGGCCCGTGGGACGACAACAGCAGCGGCGTTGGTTTTCGTCTCGCAAGTCCCTTCGCCCCTGTGTCCTTTATCGCTTCTTCACTTCTCCCTGCTCCGTCCGCGGTGATGGTGGAGCTTGCAGGCACGATCGCCGCCATCAAATGGCAGCCGCCGCAGTCCGTTGCCACGATTTCAGGGCTGGGGTACGTACTGCAGCAGTCAACTGACGGGGGTCGCGCCTGGACCGCGGCCGGGACGGCCGCGGCGGATGCCACGGAGACCTTGATCAGCGGGCTTCAGCCTGGCGTGCCGTATTCGTTCCGAATCGCCGCGACATCCGCTGGCGGCACCGGAGCTTTTTCCGAACCGACGACGCAGCAGTTCGCAGTCGCCTCCGTGGTCGTGCCAGCCGCGCCCACGATACAATGGATTTTGAGGCCTTCGCCGAGCAGCGTTCAGCTCAACTGGACAAGGCCGGCAACATTGGTTGAGGCGCCGATAACGGACTACCTGCTGGAGTTGTCCACGGACAATGGCCTGACGTGGGCTCAGGTGCTCGACGCCGCTTCTGCGACGGAGTCAGCCACGCTCACAGACCTGCCGCCTGGGCTCTACAATTTCCGCGTCCGCGCAGCGAACGCCTTCGGCCTTGGCGAATGGTCGCAGCCCACCCCTTGGGTCGTCATCGCAGCAACGGCCCCGGGACGGCCGACGATGGACTCCGTCATCGCAGGAAATGGGCAGGCCGCCATCAACTGGACGCCAGATATTTCGACAGGCATCCTCAGCCAAAGTCAAGTCATCGAGCAATCGACTGACGGCGGCCAGACGTGGCAGATGGCGACGCTGACCGAGTCGCTTTCCGGTTCCGCCATGTCGGCGACGATCGTGGGGCTCGCCAACGGCGCGGCATACACCTTCCGAGTCAGGGCGATCGGGCCGGATAACGCAAGCGTCGTTTCGGGTCCCTCGGTCCCCGTTACACCACGGCTGCCGACACAGAACACCGTTGGCACTGCGGAAAGCGGCGGCCTCGTCGAGCTGGCTGCCGGCATCAAGGTCGGCACCGCCACGTCGACGGTCACGATCTTCGTGAACCCCGTCGCGCCGAGTTTCACAGCGCTGCCGTCCCTGCCCGCCGGAGTCATCGCGATCGAAGGCCTGCCGACCGCCGTCGCCCTCGGAGCGTTCACGGGCCCCGCCGGCGACGGCACCAGCCCCGACGGCACCGAGTGGACCGTGGATGTCCGGTGGTGGAAGGGCGACGTCCGGCCCGCCACCGCCGCCCGCACGTTCACCGCACCCCGCGGCACGCTCCCGACACAGCCCATCACGTTCCCGACGAAGGGCACCTACACCGTCGAGGTCACCGTCACCGACAACGACGGCCAGACGGCGGCGAAGACCGTTGACGTGACCGTCGACGGTGGAACCCCCGAGGCCGTCATCGGCAGGATCGCAGCCGGCACGTTCGAGCCATTGGCCGATCCCGTCGAGATCAGCGAGACCGATGCCCTCTTGATGGAAGGCCGACTGAGCAAGGAAGGCTTTGACCGGGTGGCACCGACTCATTACGAGTGGATTGCCAGGAAGGCCGGCGTCACGGCCATTTTTACGACAGGCTCGGTCCGGGCGTTCACGCTCACCCCCGACGATGGAGGCAGTTACGAGGTCTCCTTCCGTGGTCGCGACGAGCACGGCACATGGACCGAATGGGCGACCCGCACGATCACGGTCGCGCACGTCGCCCCCCAGGCCGCGATTCTTGGCGTGCCACCGGCGGGAACGGCCGTGCCGCAGGGCAGCCCGATCACGCTCGAGGCTGCCGTCATCGCGATGAAGCGGGGCGACTCGGTCGGTGAGAGCGGGATTTTCTGGCGGGTGACCGGCCCGGATGGGTTCGTGAAGACACACACCGGGAAGATCGTCTCCTTCACGCCATCGCGGCCCGGGACCTATCAGGTCACGCTCGAAGCCCAGGACGACGATTTCGCAGCCTCGCAGGCGAAGGGCTCAGCGACGGCCACGATCGTGGTTACCAACGTCGTGCCCGTCATCCCGGGCGACGGGATCACCGTGACGCTCCCGGTCGGAGTCGCAGCCGCGATCGAGGGCAAGGAGATCAAGTTCAGGGCGCGGGCCTTCGACGCCCAAACGACGCTCGCCGGAGGCGACACGCTCACCTACACGTGGACCAAGGTGACCAGGAACGGCATCGACTACCCGCTGCCCGAGGGCACCGTCACCACCGGCGACACGCTCACATTCACACCCGACGACGACGGCGTCTACGTGGCAACCGTGACCGTGAACGACGGCCATACGCCCGAGGCGAGTCGTCCCACCGCCACGGCCACGGTGACTATTGCCAACGCTGCCCCCACGGGAGTTCTCACCAGCCGGGTGAAGGACAAAGTCGTCAACAAAGACGAAGACGACACCTCAGTCG
>JBIIMU010000394.1:0-3291 GCA_044337845.1 Pirellulales bacterium
GATCGAGTGCAGCAGGAAGTCGATCGTGCCGAACTCCTGCTTCGCGCGGTCCATCACGCCGGCGATCTGCTCGTCGCTCGACACGTCCATGGGCACGAGGAACTTCGCGTTGGGCTCGCCGTCGGTGAGCAGCGACACCCGCCGGCGATTCCGCTGCCGCTCGTCGTCGGGGCGGTCGGGCAGGTGGGTGAAGCCGATCTGGCCCCCCTCGGCGAGGATGATCTTGGCGATCGCCCAGGCGATCGAGTGATCGTTGGCCACGCCGAGCACGAGCCCCTTCATCCCGTCGAACCTGCCCATCGAGTCGTCTCCGGAGTGCGGTCAGGGAACGGCCCGCGAACGGCGGGCCGCACAGGCCGCGGGCGGGCGGAACCCGTTCGCGGAGCGCGGAATGTAGCCGCGCGGGCGAAAACCCTGCAACGCGGGACGGCGCGGCGATCGAGTGCCGTGGCGTCCGGCGGCGCCGACCCTTGCCGGTCGGTGCCGGGCCGGGTAGAAAAGCCTTCGCAGCCCCGTTAGCTCAATTGGTCAGAGCATCTGACTCTTAATCAGAGGGTTCTTGGTTCGAGTCCAAGACGGGGCACTCTCCCGATTTCGCCGATCGCGTGGCTCGCGATCTTCCGGCGACGGTGGCGACGGCAGGCCCGTGGCCGATCACGCGGCCCGCGTGTGAGATTCGCGTGAGCCGCTCCGCGACGGCGAAAACCGGCCTGCCCACGGGGCGGCCTGAGGGCGTACGATCCCGTTCGCCGGATTTGCAGTGCGGCGGGGCAGGGCTCGCCGCGGATCGTTCACCGGAGGAACGATGGCCGACACCCGAACCAAGCTGTTCGTGCTCGACACGAACGTGATCCTGCACGACAGCGGCTGCCTGCGGAAGTTCGCCGAGCACGACGTGGCCGTGCCGATCACGGTGCTCGAGGAACTCGACCAGTTCAAACGCGGCAACGAAGACATCCACTTCCAGGCCCGCGAGTTTCTCCGTCGGCTCGACGCCCTCACCGGCGACGTGCTCTCCCGCGAGGGCAGCCCGCTCGGCGACGGCCTCGGCTCGATCCGCGTCGTGCTCGGCCGCGGCACGGCGCCCCGGCTCGACGACGCCTTCCTGCAGGACACGCCCGACCATCGGATCCTGCGGACCACGCTCGCCCTCCAGGCCGAGGAGGCGCCCCGACAGGTGGTGCTCGTGTCGAAGGACACGAACCTGCGGATGAAGGCCAAGTCGCTCGGGATCAACGCCCAGGACTACAAGAGCGACAAGGTGCAGGGCTTCGACAAGCTCTACTCCGGCCGCCGCGTGATCGAGGGGCTCCCCTCCGAGACCATCGACCACCTCTACGCCCACGGCGGCGTGCTCCCGGCGGCGATGCTCCCGCTGCCGGAGGCGCCGCGGGCCAACGAGAACTTCGTGCTCCGGAACGGCAGCAAGTCGGCGCTGGCCACCTACCGCCGCGGCGACGACGCCTTCCACCGCGTCGAGAAGCTCACCTGCTACGGGATCACCCCGCGGAACGCCGAGCAGTCGTTCGCCCTCAGGGCCCTGATGGACGATTCGATTCGACTGGTCACGCTCGCCGGAAGTGCCGGCACCGGCAAGACGCTCCTGGCGCTCGCCGCGGCGCTCGAATGCCGGCAGAAGTACCGCCAGATCATGCTGGCCCGGCCGGTGGTGCCCCTCTCCAACCGCGACCTCGGCTTCCTGCCGGGCGACATCGCCGACAAGCTCGATCCCTACATGCAGCCGCTCTACGACAACCTCACCGTGATCCGTCACCAGTGCGGCGACGACACGCAGGCGGCCCAGCGGATCAACGACATGCGGGAGTCGGAGAAGCTCGTGATCACGCCCCTGGCCTACATCCGCGGGCGGAGCCTGCAGCGGATGTTCTTCATCGTGGACGAGGCCCAGAACCTCACGCCCCACGAGGTGAAGACGATCATCACGCGGGCCGGCGAGGGGACCAAGATCGTGTTCACCGGCGACGTGGCCCAGATCGACCAGCCCTACCTCGACGCCCTCTCCAACGGCCTGAGCACCCTCATCCACCGGATGACCGGCCAGCCGCTCTACGCCCACGTGACGCTCGAGAAGGGCGAACGGTCCGAACTCGCCGACCTCGCGAGCGCCCTCCTGTGACCGACCCGCGGGACGAGTTCGTGGTCGTGGCGCCCGGCCGCGTGAACCTGATCGGGGAGCACACCGACTACAACGACGGCTTCGTGATGCCGTGTGCGATCGACCGCGGCCTGCGGATCGCCGTGCGGCGCCGGGACGACACGCTCGCGGTGCTCACGAGCGACCGGGCCGCCGGCGCGATCGAGATCGACCTCGCCGGGCCGCTCGTGCCGGGCCGCGCCGACTGGGGCCGCTACGTCGAGGGCGTGTGCGCCGGCTACGGGCGGCTGGGCTGGGAGCTTCCGGGCTTCGAGGCGGCGATCACGGCCGATCTGCCCGCCGGCGGCGGCCTGAGCAGCAGCGCCGCGCTCGAGGTGGGGATCGCGACCGCCGTCGAGACGCTCTGCGGTCGCCGGCTCGAGCCCGTCGAGAAGGCGCTCCTCTGCCAGCGGGCCGAGCACGAGTTCGCCGGGGTCCCGTGCGGCATCATGGATCAGTTCGCCGTCACGCTGGCCCGGCCCGGCGCGGCGCTCTTGATCGACTGCCGCGACCGGGAGACGAGCGACGTGCCGCTGGGCGATGCGGTGGCGATCCTCGTGATCGACAGCGGCGTGAGCCACGCGCTCGCCGACGGCGGCTACGCGGCGCGACGCCGCGAGTGCGAGGCGGCCGCCTGCGGGCTCGGCGTGCGGTCGCTCCGCGAGGTGTCGCTGCTGGCCTGGCGGGCCGCGGAGCGGACGCTGCCGGACCCCGACCGGCGGCGGGCCCGGCACGTGGTCACGGAGAACGTCCGCGTGCTCGCCT
Organism: Pirellulales bacterium; assembly: GCA_044337845.1. Lineage (GTDB taxonomy): Bacteria > Planctomycetota > Planctomycetia > Pirellulales > UBA1268 > QWPN01. The sequence continues at coordinate 2,921 of JBIIMU010000394.1, forward strand.
TCGCCGCGGCGGCCCGCGGCGGCGACTGGGCCACGGCCGGCCGCCTGATGAACGAGAGCCATGTGTCGCTCCGCGACGACTTCGAGGTGTCGTGCCGCGAGCTCGACCTGATCTGCGAGGCCGTCGCCCCGCTGGCGGGCGTGCACGGCTGCCGGATGACCGGCGGCGGCTTCGGCGGCTGCGCCGTGGCCCTCGTGGATGCGGCGCGGGCCGAGGCGATCGTGGCGGCGGCGGGCACCGCCTGTGCGGCCGTGCTCGGATCGGAGCCGGCGATGTTTCTCACGCGGGCGTCGGCCGGCGCCCGGGTCGCGTGAGGGCATGCCCGTCGCGGCCGGCTGCTCAGGCGAGGCCGTTCCGCAGCGCCCAGATGG
>JBIIMU010000032.1:0-12566 GCA_044337845.1 Pirellulales bacterium
TCCTCCGCCGGTGTCCAGAGCAGTCCGCCGGCGGGGAGCAGGTTGACGTCATAGCGATCGAGGTAGATCACCCCGGCGACGACCCGCAGATCCTTCCGCGCCTCCCAGGCGCCGAATCCGTGGCCGGTGATCCGGAACGCCTGGGGCGTGTCGTTGGCGAAGTCGCTGTACCAGCCCGGCGCGACCGCGAGATCCACGCCGAACCGGTCGCCGATCTTGCTCAGCCAACGGGCCTGCAGCCAGGCATCGTAGAGCTGTCCGGGCAGGCCGGGATCGGCGGGCCCCGCCACCTCGTCGACGAAGGTCGCTCCGAAGCCGGGCGTGAGCAGCAGCGGCGACTCGACGGTCGGCGCGGGCATGCCGATCGTCAGGCTCGTGTCGAGCGTGGTGAGTCCGAGACCGTCGGCCCCGAGCCGCGGCAGTTCCGTGACCGTGACGATCGCCTGCTGGAGCGGGCCGGGCTTGGCGCCGGGGGGCAGCTTGCGGCCCGCGGGCGGCTCGAACTCCTGCGGGGGCTGCCCCGGCGGGGCGACGTCGTCGAGGAGGAGCGGCTCGGTGAGATCCTGCGGGTCGCCCAGGGCGGCCAGGCGAATCCGGGCGAAGAACCCCGGATCCACTGGCGGCAGGGGCTTCACGGCGGCGGTTGCCGGCAGCGGCAACGGGGCGTCGTCCGCCCAGCCGCGAGCCGACGCCGCGGCGACCAGGACGATCGCGGCCACGACGCGCCGCACCTGCCCCGGGGCCATGCCTTGCCACCCTTTCCAGACCGCGACGCCCGCCCGGCTAATACGCCAGCCCCAGCCGGAACATGATCGTCTGCGGCAGATCCACGATCTGCGGCGGCCCGTCCACGTAGAACAGCTGCCGGTAGAAGACGTAGCCGATCTCGAAGTTGCCCGCGAGGCCCGTCTGCGTCAGGGGCACGAACTCGGTCCCCAGCGCGATGCGGATGTCGTTGTAGTCGAAGGGCGTGATCATGTTGTACTTCGACGTGTCGCGGCGGAACGTCCACGCCCCGCCGCCGTACTCGCCCGAGAGATACAGCCACCAGGCGTGCCGCTGCGTGCCGGCGACTTTCCACGACGCCCGCGGGGCGGGAAAGAAGATGTCGTAGCGGGAGCGGTCGTTGGGGGTCCACGTCGCGCCGATCGCCGGCAGCAGCTTCACCTGGTTGCGGTCGAGGTAGATGATGCCCGCCTTGCCCTGCCAGGTGGGCGTGAGCTGGAGCGTGCCGATGGCGCGGCCCATGATGCGCCAGCTCTCCCAGACCAGCACGTCCCAGTTGGTGTAGATGCCGACCCGGATGCCGAGCTCCGCACCCCACAACGGCGAGAGCCGGGGGTTCCACGCGGCGTCGAGGAACACGTCGTAGGTGCTCGGCGGCAGATCGGCCCACTGCGTCGACGTGGTCTGCGGTCCGTCCCAGAGCTGCAGGCCGAAGCCCGGCGTGAGCAAGAGCGGTGCATGGTTGAGGTTGGCCGGCGAGTTGTGGAAGAACGGCAGGGCGAAGGTCGCGGTGGTGTCGAGTTCGTTGACGCCCACGTTGAGGTCGTCGCCGTCGCCGAGCAGGTAGGCCCAGCTTCCGCGCACGCCCTGGAAGACGTGCATCGTCTGCTGCAAGGTCTGGCTCTGCGTGGGATAGCCGGCCGGGAACAGCGACGCCTGCGGCGGGCCGCCCGCCGGGGCCGTCAGCGACGGCGCGGCGGGGGAGTAGCCGGGATAGCCGGGCTGGCCGCTGATCGCCGACGGCGCCCACGTCGACGCCGACGGCCCCGGCGTGGGAAACACCTGCCCGGTCTGCGGCGCGTAGGGGTCCCACGTGGCCGGCGGAGGCGACATCGGCGCCTGGGCGATGCGGTCGAGCGACGAGGCCGCCGGCGGAGGCAGGTAGGCGGTCTGCGCGACCACCGGCCGGGCCGCCACCAGGATGGTCACCGCGACGGCGATCGACACCACCCACTTCATGCCGCGAACACGCTCCACACCCACCGGCAGCGCGATCCGGGGCCGAACCCGGCCCGACCACCGCCACGGAAAGAATGGCCGGGGGGGTACCGCGCAGCCGCGGCGGGAATCAACGCCAGCCCCGCGGCGGGCCGCGGGACGTCGGCCCCCACTCACCGCGCTTTCTCCCGGCGCCCGGCTCGGCCGCAGCCGCGTCCCCGGCCAGCGGCCGCTCGAATCCCGTACAGTTCGTGTCCTGCGGAGTCCACCCAGTGTCGCCCGACCACCAGCCCGCTCCCGACGCCGATCCGATCGATGCGGAGGGCCTCCGCGTCGCCGGCCGCCTCGGCTCGGTCGAGGTGCTGACGCAAGCCGCCTCCACGATGGACCGGGGCCGGGAGATCGCCGCCGATCCGGCCGCCACCCTGCCCGCGGCGGTGGTCGCCGACCGACAGACCGCCGGCCGCGGACGCCGCGGCGCCGCCTGGTGGCAGCCGCCGGGCAGCCTGGCGGTCAGCCTGGTCGTCGCGGGGACGGTATCGCGCAACGGCCCCCGGCCGCTCTGGTCGCTCGCCTGCGGCGTTGCGGTCGCCGAGACGATCCGGGCCCTCGAGCCCGCGGTCGAGCCCCGCGTCCGCTGGCCGAACGACGTCCATGTCGACGGCCGCAAGCTCGCCGGCATCCTCGTCGAGACCGCGGCCGGAGGCCGAGTGATCGTCGGCGTCGGCATCAACACGTCGGGCTCGGCGGCCGACGCGCCGCCGGCGCTGCGGCCGCGCGTGGCCACGCTGCCCGACCTCACCGGGCGGATGCTCCCGCGGCAGCGGTTCCTTGCCGCGTTCGTGCCCCGGCTGCTCGACCTGCTCGCGGCGACCGACGAGCCGGCGGCGGTGCTCGATCGCTACCGTCCCCTGTGCGGCCTCACCGGGCAGCCCGTGCGGGTGTATGTCGGCGACGTGGTGCAGGAGGGCATCTGCCGCGGCATCGCCGCCGACGGCGGGCTCGTCGTCGAGACCACGACCGGACCGGTCGTCATCCGCTCCGGGAGCCTTGCCGCCCCGGGGACCGAGTGGCGCGGCGATCCCGGCCGGCCGGGCTGACGCCGCCGCGCCGGTCGACCGCGCAGACGCACAACTCCCTGCCCCCCGTGGAGAGTTGACGGGCTTGCGGCTCATAGCCCCACGCGCGAAAGCGGTCGAGCCAGCCGGCGAGCTCCGCGGCCCGCGACCATTCGGGCAGCTTGAGGGTCGCGATCACGCCGCGGGGCCTGTCCGACGCCGATTCCAGCAGCCGCCCGAGCGCCGCCATCGTGCTCGAGGGATCGATGTTCATGTCGGTGAGCAGCCAGTCGAATCCCCGGAAGCGGCGGAGCGGCACCTCGCGGGCCCGCATCCGCCACTGCTCGAACCGGGGATGGGCCGCGACCGTCGGATCGACCACCGCGGCATCCACGCCCACCACGCGGAGCCCGGCCTCGAGGAGCCGCTGGCACGCGCCCCCCGGGGCGGCGCCGAGTTCCAGCGCCCGCTCGCCCCGCGCGAACTCGAGCCCGAACGTCGCCACCGCCTCGTCGAGTTTGAGCCACGCCCGCGACACCGCGTTCGCCGGCATCACACCCGGGTAGCTGCCGCCGGGCCAGGTGGCCGACGGGCTCGAGGCGACGTGCCATCCGATCCACCACCGATCCGGCGCGTCGATCACGCAGTCGAGCACCCGGCCGCCGAGCGGCGTGGGGGCGTCGTCCCCGGACGGCGCTCCGCAGGCGGCGGCGACCGCCCGCCGGATGTCCGGCAGCGGGCACTCGAGTCGCGGGTCGCGCGTCCACACATGGACGGCGTCCCACCGCGCGGCACCCGCACGCGCGGCCGCGTCGCGGACGAGATCGGCGTGCGTCGCCCCGCTCACCTGCCCCAGCGACCGCACGGTCGCATGCGCGAACACGAGGTCGGGCGCGAAGTCGTCCGGCGGCACGAACGAGGCGGGGCCGACCCGAAACGTCACCAGGCCCCGGCGCCAGGCCCCGCGTGCGAACGCGGGCAGCACCTCGGCCTGCCGCCGGGCCAGGGCGGCCTCCGCCCCGGGATGGCACGTGCAGAGAATGAAGCCGCCGGGCGGAGCGGAGGAAGGCGCGGCTGGCGGATCGACGGCGGTCATGGAAGGCCGGATCGTACCACCGGAACGAATCAGGCCGGCCCGGGCGCCCAAGGGCCCGGGCCGGCCTTTCTCGTCTGAGCGTGGACGCCCCGGTCGGTCGACTCAGGGGGACGAGCCCCCGTCAGGCGACAGTCCGGAGCGAAGGGAGGCAGGCCGCCGGAAGCGACCCACCGGATCCCCTGAGGGATCCCGGCGTCGAATCCGCGTCGAGGCAACTCCCGAGGGAGAGGACCCGACGTCAGATTCAGCCGTGGCCCTTCTTCTTCTTGGCGACCTTCTTGGCAGCCTTCTTCTTCTTCTTGGCCATGGAAATGGCTCCTTACCACGAGCACCCAGCACGGTTCTCACATCCATTCCCCCGGATGCTCTGGGAGGGGAACGGACGACGTTTCGGCGCGGTGTCAGCGGTGATCACTCACCATCGACCCCGTACCGATGTCAGAGTTGTGGATGATGTGCGGGAAAACTGTCAAGAGAACTTCGGAAAAAATTCCGGCTTTTTTCCGCTTCGTGATCGGCATCGAGTCGCTCGCCGCGCCTCCCGATCCGTGCAACGCCGCGCCGTCACGTCGCGGCGTGCGCATCCGCGCGGCGTCGCGCCGCCCATTCCATGAGCAGGGAGACCTGCGCGGCGAACGACTGCTCGCGCACGCCGATCGGGCTCTTGAAGAAGCAGGCCAGCCACTCGAGCGCGCCGGTTTCACCGCCCCGGCGCGCCCGCTCCACGAGCCGCACCAGATCGAGCACGAGCGGCGCCGCGAGGATCGAGTCGCAACCCTGCCAGGTGAACTGGAGCGTCATCGGCGTTCCCAGGAATCCCTGGAAGTGGACGTGGTCCCAGGCCGTCTTCCAGTCGCCGAGACTCTCGATGTACTCGATCGAGACGTGTGTCTGCGGCGGGTAGCCGAGGATCGCGGCGAGCAGGTGATCCTTGCTCTTCACCTTCGCCGCCTTGTTCCGCGGGTCGTCGAGCACCTTGCCGTCCATGTTGCCGAAGATGTTGTGCCCCACCCAGCTCATGACGCGGAGATTGCGGGCGGCGAACATCGGGGCCAGCACGCTCTTGAGCAGCGTCTCCCCGGTCTTGCCGTCGCAGCCGGCGTGGGCGATGCCCCGGGCCCGGGCGAGATCCTGGAGGCAGGCCGGCGTCGCCCCGGCGGAGGGCGTGAAGTTGACGTAGCTCGCCCCGGCGGCGACCGCCGCCAGGAAGTAGAGGCTGCTCGCGGGCAGCGGGCAGCGGGCGGCATCGTCGAGCAGCGGCTCCACCTCGGCGAAGTCCCGCGGGATCGGCAGGGCCGGCGGCGGCTCGGTGGACGCGACGTTGACCACGACGACGTGCTCGAGCGCCTCATCCCGCGCGAACGAGGCGAGGTCGTGCCGGATGCGATCGATGGCCGCCCGCGGCGTCTCCACGACCGCGGCCGCCTCCGGATCGGCGAGCGTGCGGATGCGGTCGCCCGCGGCGACCAGCGTGCCCGGCCGGAGCCGCGGCTCGACCTCCGCGAAGAACGGCGCGGCGGCGTCGAGGATCTCGGGTGTGATCGCCCGGCTCTCCACCCACATCCGCCGCGCCTCGTCGCCGAGACGTCCGGAGCGGATGTCGTGGCCGCCGACGACGAGCTCGTCGAAGCCGACGAGCGACAGTCCGGCAAACGGCTCGGTCTCGGTGAGGAGCCCCACCGGCTGCGTCGCGCCGAGCCGCAGCGCCGCCAGGCCGGTCATCAGCGTCGTCGCCACGCCCCCCTTCGCGCCGACGAGCCAGACTCCGACGCGACGCGTGGCCATGAGGATGATCCGGAGGAACGGGGTGCCGCGGCTGGGAAACCACCGGGCGGGTGGTATCATTCGATGCCCTTCCGAGGGCGTCAAGCGACCGCGATCCGGCGGGTTCCTCCGCGGCGCCCTTCCTCCTGTCACCAGAGAATCCGCAGCGGAGAGTTTCGCCCGCCATGGAGTCGCAGAGCCTCGCCACCGCCCGTCGCATGCGGGCCCTCGAGCCGTCCGCCACGCTGGCGATGGCCGCCCGCGCAGCGGCGATGACCGCCGCCGGGGTCGATGTCATCGACCTGTCGGTCGGCGAGCCGGACTTTCCCACGCCCGCCCACATCTGCCGGGCGGCGGAGGAGGCGATCCGGGCCGGCAAGACGAAGTACACGCCCGCCGCCGGCATCCCGGCGCTGCGGAAGGCCGTGGCCGACGACTACGGCCGCCGCACCGGCCTGGCGATCACCCCGGCCCAGGTCGTGGTCTCGAGCGGCGCCAAGCACGCGCTGCACAACGTCTTCACGGCCGTGCTCGACGAGGGGGACGAGGTGATCGTGCCCACGCCCTACTGGGTCAGCTACGCGGAGCTCATCAAGCTCGCGGGGGCCAAGCCCGTGCTCCTCGAGACCCGCATCGAGGACGACTTCAAGCTCCACGCCGATGCCTTGCGGGCGGCGCTGACCCCGCAGACCCGCATGCTGCTGCTCTGCTCGCCGAGCAACCCCACGGGCGTCGTCTACACGGCCGCCGAACTCGGGGCGCTGGCCGACGTGGCCCTCGAGCGGGATCTCGCGGTCGTCGCCGACGAGATCTACGACCAGCTCGTGTTCGACGGCCGGCCGAGCATCTCCTTCCCCACGCTCCGCCCGGGGCTCGCCGACCGGACCGTGGTGGTCGCCGGCGTCAGCAAGACCTACTCGATGACCGGCTGGCGGATCGGCTGGACGATCGCCCCGGAGCCGCTCTCCAAGGCGATCGGCAACCTCCAGAGCCAGGAGACGAGCAACCCCTGCAGCATCAGCCAGCACGCCGCGGTCGCGGCGCTCACCGGCCCGCAGGACTGCGTGGCCGAGATGCTGCGGGCCTTCGAGGCCCGGCGGGATCTCGTCGCGGGACGCCTGCGGACGATGCCCGGTGTCCGCATCCCCGAGATCGGCGGGGCGTTCTACGCCTTCTTCGACATTCGCGAGCCCCTGAAGCGGATGGCGGGGCGGGGCGTCGCCACGAGCATGCAGTGGTGCGAGACGCTGCTCGAGAAGCACCACGTGGCGCTCGTCGCCGGCAGCGCCTTCGGGGCCGAGGGCTTCGTGCGGATGTCGTTCGCGGCCTCCGAGCCGAAGCTCGCCGCGGGCCTCGACCGGATCGCATCCTTCCTCGACGCCGGCTGACGCGGCCGGCTTGCCTCCCATGGCCGCGTCGTCGTCGCCGGGCGGTTCGATCTACCTCGACCATGCCGCCGCCACGCCGCTGCGGCCGGACGTGGATGAGGCGATGCGGGAGGCGGCCCGGACGGCCTTCGCCAACGCCTCGAGCCCCCACGCGGCGGGCCGTCTCGCCCGGCGGACGCTCGAAGAGGCCCGGGAGCGGATTCTCGCGGCCCTCGGGGCCCGCACGTCCGGCCCGCGGCGGGACCGGCTCGTGTTCACCAGCGGGGCGACCGAATCCAACCGGCTCGCGGTGCTCGGTCGCAGCGGGCCCGCGGGCATCGTCGCCTGGTCGGCCCGGGATCATGCCAGCGTGACGACGGCCGCCCGGCACCTCGTCCGCCACGGGTGGCGGGGCGTGGAGCTGCGACTGGCGGACGACGGCGGCACGGCCGCGGCCCGCGCCGACCTGGTGGCGACGCTGCCGTCGTCGGGCCCGCCCGCGGTGCTCTGCGTCACGACCGCGTGCGGCCAGACCGGCACCCTCGACCTGCCGGACGAGGCCGTCGCCACCGACCCGCGCATCGCCCTCCACGTCGACCACACCCAGGCCGTCGCGTGGCTGTCGCGGCCGATCCGCGACCTGCATGCCGCCACGCTCACCGTCGCGGCGCACAAGCTGGGGGGCCCGCGCGGCATCGGCGGCCTCGTGATCCGCACCGACGCGGCCCTCGAGCCGCTCCAGCCGGGGCCGCAGGAACTCGGCCTGCGGGGTGGCACCGAGGCGGTGCCGTTGGCGAGCGGATTCGCGGTGGCGGTGGAGGCCGCCGTCGCCGAGCGGGCCGCGGCCGCCGCGCGGGTCGTCGGGCTGCGGCGGCGGTTCGAAGACGGCGTGGCCGCGGCTGCGGCCACGGCCGGGCTGCGGGCCCTCATCGTCGGGGCGGCCGCCCCGCGCGCCCCCCACGTGGCGACGATCGCCCTCGAGGGAGTCGAGCGGCAGACGCTCGTCATGGCGGCCGATCTGGCGGGCGTCTGCCTCGCGACGGGCACCGCGTGTGCGAGTGGATCGAGCGAGCCTGCCGCCGCGGTCGAAGCCCTCGACCTGCCCGCGTGGGTGGCGCGGGCGGCCTGGCGCGCGAGCCTCGGGAGCACGACCACCGCCGCCGAGGTGGACGAGGCGGTGCGGCGACTGGCGGTGGTGTTTCAGGGGCTCGCGGGGCACGGCCTTCAACGGGTGGCCGACTCGCGGTAGTCTGCCGCCGGAGTCGTCACGGCAGGGAGGCCGGGGGCAGAGAGCATCCGGAGTCGGTCGCCATGCCGTCGCCACGCCGCCACCACGAGCCCGCGATCGCCCCGGCGGCCGGACTGGCCCGCGAGGCCCTGATGGACGTGCTCGCCGGCCGGGCACCGGCCGTCGACAAGCGGCTTCTCGTGGTCGTCGCCCGCGACGGCGACCGGCTCCTCGGTGATCTCGGCGGCGACGTCCACGACGCCACCGCTCTCGCCCGCCGGCTCGCGCTGGCCGAGGCCCGGGGCACGCAGGGGCGGCTCCACGACGGACTGCTCGTCGGCGGCTGGCTGGCGATCGCCGGGGTCGATCGCATCGGCCGGCCCGACCGGCAGCGGATGATCGCCACGCTGCTCGACGTCGTCGCCGACCGCGGTGCGGCGGCGTGCATCACGCTGGCGGTCCCGCCCGCCGCCGCCGGGCTCTCCCCCGCGCTCGAGACGCGGCTCTCGGCCGGACTGCTCGTCGCGCTGCCCGCGGACGCCGCCCTGGCGACCGCCGGCCGCGGATCGCTTCCGGACGTGATCCGCACCACCGCGCGGCTCCACGGGCTGCCCGGAGCGCAGCTGGTCGGCCATTGCCGCCAGCGGAGCGTCGTCCGCAGCCGCAGCATCGCCATGTACGTGGCCCGCGTCCGTACGGGCTTGAGCCACGACGTCATCGGAATGGCGTTCGGGGGCCGCGACCACACCACGGCGATGCGGAGCGTGAAGAACGTCGAGCGCCGGCTCCGGAGCGATCCCTCCCTCGCCGCCGATGTCCGCGACGTGCTCGCCGCCCTCGATCATTCACCGCGCCGCTCGCGGCCGGCATGACCCGCTGTCGAATCGCTGTCGGTTCCCCGCGGGGTGCATGGCACCGGCCGGAACGACGATCCGCTGGTCATCACCCCGACGACCAGCAGCGGTCGAGCCGACACGAGCGGCCGCTTGTCCGGCCGATGACCGCCGCCGTGACGACCCGCGCAGCACATGGTGTCGACACGCCATCGTCAGGTTGTGCACGCCCCTGCAGGCCCGCTGGCAACCGCGGCGCAGGTGCAATTCACGTTGCCGATCGCCGCCGAACCGGGGCCTGATCCGCTGCCCGCGAGGGCCGCCTTACTGCTGGTCCGATTCCTCGTTCCTGCTGCTGTCTTCCATCTTTCTTTCAGATCAGAAAACAGGGGCCATGGCGGCCGTCACGCCCCCGCGGCACGGCCCGATCGAGGCCATTCCAGCCCCGCACTTTTCGGGTAGAATGCCGGGTTCTTCGCCCCGTCATCCGGGCTTCCAGGAACGCCCCCTCGATGAAGATCCGCTGCCCCAAGGAATCGCTGCTCGCCGCCCTGCAGAGCGCGGCCGCCGTCGTCCCGTCCCGATCTCCCAAGCCGGTGCTCACGAACGTCCGGATGGAGGCCGCCCCGGCGGGGGTCGTGCTGTCGGCCACGGATCTCGAGGTCGGCATTCGCGTGGAGGTGGAGGGCGTCGAGGTGCAGGCCCCGGGAGCCGTCCTCCTGCCGAGCGGTCGCCTGATGGCGATCGTCCGCGAGACCGCCGCCGGGACCGTGTTCGACATCTCGTCGGATGGTTCGGCCACGCTGGTCAAGGCCCCGCGGAGCGAGTTTCGGCTGCCCGCCGAGGATCCACTCGAGTTTCCCCAGGTGCCGACGTTCCCCGACGGGGGTACGTTCGAGGTGGCGACACCGCTGATGCGGGAGCTCGTCCGGCGGACGGTGTTCGCCACCGACAGCGAGTCGAGCCGCTACGCCCTCGGCGGCGTGCTGGTCGAGTTCACGCCGCCGGGTGTGATCGCCGTCGGCACCGACGGCCGCCGGCTCGCGAAGATGCAGGGGCCCGCGGAGGCGAAGGGGGGCGCCGCGGTCGACACGCCACCGATCGTGCCCTCACGGGCCATGCAGCTCATCGAACGCTGCCTCGGCGGGGCCGACCAGCCGGTGCACGTCGCGGTGCGGGGCAGCGAGATTCTGGTCAAGACCGCGGGCACGACGATCTCGGCACGGCTCGTCGACGGCCGGTTTCCGCGGTGGCGCGACGTGTTTCCCGACCGGCCCGAGGCGGTTCGCGTGCAGCTCGTCGCCGGCCCGCTCTTGGCGGCGGTGCGGCAGGCGGCGATCGTGACCAGCGAGCAGTCCAAGGGCGTCGACTTCTCGTTCGAGCCGGGGCAGCTGGTGCTCGCGGGCCGCTCGGCCGAGAGCGGCGAGAGCCGGGTCGAGCTGCCGATCGATCACGCCGGGGCGACCGTGCGGATCAAGCTCGATCCGCGGTTCATGGCGGACTTCCTCCGGGTGCTCGATCCTGCCGCGACGGTGACCGTGGAACTGACCGACGCGCAGAGCGCCTGTGTCTGCTCCACCGACGACGGGTATGGATACGTCATCATGCCGTTGGCGGCCGACTAGCGTGGGCGGCGGCGCATTCATGACTGCACATCCCCGTCGTCACGACGCCCCGCTCGGACCCGTGTCGATCGGGCGGGTCGTCGCCCGGCTGATGGCCCGTGCCGGCTACGACCGCGAGCAGGCGAGCACCGCCCTCGAAACCGCCTGGCGCGAGGTGGTGTCCGAACCGCTCCGTTCGGCCTCGCGGCCCGGCCTCGTGCGGCGGGGCGTGCTCGAGGTGTTCGTAAGCCACTCCGCCCACGTCCAGGAGTTGGGTTTCCAGAAGCAGTCGATCGTCGCCGGGCTCCGCACGGCCCTGCCGACGGCCGGCATCTCCGACATCCGCTGCCGGCTCCATCCCGATGCCGGCCGCATCACCTGAACCAACACCTCGCCTCACGCCGTCAGGAGCTCGCCATGGAATCGGACAAGACCCAGCAGGACTACACGTCGGCCGACCTCAAGCATCTCTCCGACCGCGAGCATGTCCGCGAGCGGTTCGGCATGTACATCGGCGACAACACCTCCCGCGGCCTGCACCACCTGGTCTACGAGGTGGTCGACAACTCGATCGACGAGTGCATGGCGGGGCACGCCAAGCACGTCAGCGTGACGGTGAACGTGGACGGCAGCGTGACCGTCGAGGATGACGGCCGCGGCATTCCCACCGACCGCCACCCGCAGCTCTCGGAGGAGATGGAGCGGGATGTGTCGACCCTCGAGGGGGTGATGACGGTCCTCAAGTTCGGCGGCAAGTTCGAGAAGGGGGCCTACCAGACCTCCGGCGGCCTCCACGGCGTGGGCGTGACGGTCGTCAACTTCCTCTCGGAATGGTGCGAGGTGGAGGTCTCCCGCGAGGGGCACGTCTGGCAGCAGGAGTATCAGCGGGGCGAGCCGACCGGGCCGGTGCGGAAGATGGGCACCACCACGCGGACCGGCACGAAGACCACCTTCAAGCCCGACCCGCAGATCTTCCCGCAGACGAAGTTTTCCTGGGACATCCTCTCCCGCCGGCTCCGGGAGCTCGCCTTCCTCAACTCCGGCGTGCGGATCACGTTCACCGACGCCGCCAGCGGCAATACCGAGGGCTACTTCTACGAGCGGGGCGTGGAGGAGTTCGTCGAGCACCTCAACAAGGCGAGCGACGCGATCCACGCCGACGTGATCACGATCAAGGGCTCGGGCGAGGGCGTGAGCTGGGACATCGCGCTGCAGTACACGGGCGAATACACCGAGAGCCTGCACAGCTACGTCAACAACATCTCGACCACCGAGGGGGGCACGCACGTCTCGGGCTTCCGCGCGGCGCTGACGCGGGCCCTCAACGCCTACGGCAAGAAGAGCGGGATCTACAAGGATCTCGTGCCCACCGGCGAGGATGTCCGCGAGGGGCTCACGGCGGTGATCAGCGTCCGCGTGCCGCATCCGCAGTTCGAGGGTCAGACGAAGACGAAGCTCGGCAACGGCGAGGTCGAGGGGATCATCAACTCGGCGGTCGGCGACTTCCTGGGGAAGTACCTCGAGGAGAATCCCAAGAGCGCCAAAGCGATCGTCCAGAAGGGCGTGCTCGCCGCCGAGGCCCGCGAGGCGGCGAAGAAGGCCAAGCAGCTGCTCCGCGAGCGGAAGGGGGCCCTCTCCGGCGGCGGCCTGCCCGGCAAGCTCCGCGACTGCA
>JBIIMU010000395.1:0-3287 GCA_044337845.1 Pirellulales bacterium
GACAGGAGCACCGAAGTGCTTGCGAAGGGGATCAGGTTGTTTGCGAGGTCATAGGCCTTGACCACCACTTCCTCCGCGGCGTCGAAGTCCACGAATACGAGCTGGGACGTCGTCGCCAGCCCGCCGGCAAACTGGCTCTCGTATGACACAGTCGAACCGGCGTACGGCAGGCTCGACCCGGAGGCATAGTTGATCCTGAAGTATGTGCGGGCCCCCACAACCCAAGCAGGGTTTGTGAAGCTGCCGATCGTCGCTGCGTACGTGATCGTCTGGGTGTCGGGCGTGACACCGCTGCCGACGGCCGAGGTCCGAGTCATGGTCATGCCGCCCGTGCCCGGGAACGCGAAAGCCGTCGGCGTATTGAGCGGCAGGGTGGAGAAGCCGGCGGTGCTCGGGTTTGACCAGATGACCTCGGCGGAGGCTTGCGTTGCGGCGGCGAGGATCACAGCGAGGGCGAGGCGACTCAGGCAGGCTTTCACTGGTGGGTCCTTATTGGTGGGGCGTTGAAGCGGCAGATTCTATCCTCAGGCGATCATCAAACCAACGGCACGTGCCTACGCGGACAAAGAGGTGAGTCCGCCACATGTTGCGACGAGTTCGACGTGAGATTGAGTCGTCTGCCCTGTCTCCGGCGCAAAAACATAACGGGAACGTTATCCAGGTCCACTGCAACGACCACATCCACCGACACCGACCAAAATCGCTCGATGTCGTGAAGGACGCGGAAACTCACTACCCCCGACAGGGATCGAACCTGTGACCTGAGCTTTAGGAAAGCTCCGCTCTATCCAACTGAGCTACGGGGGCGATCGGGGCCGGATTCTAGCACACTCCACGCGGCGTCCGGCTGAGGCTAGACTTCGAAAAGGACTTTTTTGCGAGGCTCGCATGCCCCTCGACTTCAATCCCGGCTCGCTGCTCGTCACCCTCGGCGCGATCGCCGTCGCCCTCGGCCTGTGGTGGCAGTTCGCACCGCAGGGCTGGCCCCGGTTTCCGCTCGGCAACCTGCCCGGCGACATCCGCATTCAGCGCGACGGCTTCTCCTTCTTCATGCCGATCACCACCTGCCTGGTGATCAGCGGAATCCTCTGGCTCGTGCAGACCGTCCTGGCCCGCAGCGGCGGCTGACCCCCGGCAATCACCGGGGCCCACGGAGGCCCCGCGGCGGCGGCGGGGGCGGCGGGTATCATGCGGTTCGGCCGCGGCGGCACCGCGGGAATCGGCACCCAGGAGCACGGGCGATCATGCCACGCGCGGCACTCGCACTCGAAGACGGCACGGTCTACCTCGGCGAGTCGTTCGGCGGCACCGGCACCGTGTCGGGCGAGGTGTGCTTCAACACCTCCATGACCGGCTACCAGGAGATCCTCACCGACCCCTCCTACCGCGGCCAGATCCTCTGCATGACCGCGCCCCAGATCGGCAACTACGGCGTGAACCATGCCGACGTCGAGAGCGGCAAGCTCCAGATGGCCGGGTTCGTGGTTCGCGAGGCGAGCCGCATCACGAGCAACTTCACCTCCGAAGGCACGCTCGGCGACTATCTCCGGAAGGCCGGCGTGGTGGGCCTCGCCGGGATCGACACGCGGGCCCTCGTCCGCCACCTGCGGATCCGCGGCGCGATGACGGGCGTGCTCTCGAGCGAGATCCTCGATCCCGCCGCGCTCGTGGCCAAGGCCAAGGCCGCGCCCGGGCTCGTCGGCCGCGACCTCGTGCGCGAGGTGATGCCCGAGCGGCCCTCCATGTGGACCGAGTCGCTCGACGACTGGGGCCGCCCGGTGCCGCAGCCGCTCGAAGGGGGCGACCCCGCGCCGGTGCTCACGTTCGCCGGCACGAAGAAGGTGGTGGCCCTCGACTACGGCATGAAGTGGAACATCGCCCGCCACCTCACGAGCGTGGGCTGCGAGGTGACGGTGCTCCCGGGCCGCGCGACCGCCGCCGAGGTGCTCGCCCACAAGCCCGACGGCGTGTTTCTCTCGAACGGCCCCGGCGACCCGGAGGTGCTCGGCTACTGCGTCGACACGGTGAAGGGGCTCGTGGGCAAGGTGCCGATGTTCGGCATCTGCCTCGGGCACCAGCTCCTCGCCCTCGCCTGCGGCGCCAAGACCTTCAAGCTCGCGTTTGGGCACCGCGGCGCCAATCAGCCGGTGATGGATCTCACCACCGGCAAGGTGGAGATCACGTCGCAGAACCACGGCTTCGCAGTGGACGAGGCCACGCTGCCGCCCGAGCTCGAGGTGACGCACCGTAACTTGAACGACGGCACCATCGAGGGGCTGCGGCACACGTCGGCGAACGCCGCGAGCGTGCAGTATCACCCCGAAGCGGCCGCCGGGCCTCACGATTCCGCGTATCTCTTCATGCGGTTTCGGCAGATGATGGCGTAGCCGGCGGGCGGAGCGCTCGCGCGGCGAGGCAGGAAGCCCAATCGCGTAAGCGATGGGGACGGTCGTACCGCTTACGCGGTTACGCTTCCAGGACGGGCGGGTTGTGACGGTCGGGACGGATGGGCGGCGCGGTCGGGGTTTGTTTGACCGGCGCCGGGGGTGTGCCAGAGTTGAGCGGAGTCGGGCTGCATCCCGGATCCACCGCCGCTCGAAGGATCCGGCGGTCCCCAGTGTCTGCCACGGAGGTTCCTCCCATGATTCGCGTGAAGCCCGTTTTGTTTTGTTCGCTCCTCGCCTCGGCCGCGGTGCTGTTCGCCGCCACGTTCGCCGAGGCCGGATTCCGTCATCACCGCCACCTCGAGCCCGGCTGTGCCGCGGTCGAGCCCGGCTGCTCGGCCTTCGAGCCGGCCTGTGCCATGGAGCCGTCGTGCGGGTGCGAGCCCGGCTGCGGCGCCGAGACGGTGTGCCCCACCAATCCCTGCATCAAGTACCGCCACAAGCACGCCTGCAAGCACCACCACTGCAACCAGGGCTGCTGCGGCGAGCCGACGTATCAGACCGTGCTCACCCCGACGAGCCCCGAGACCTGCCAGACCGTGGCGGTGCCGGTGTGCCTGCCGGCCTGCTGCCAGGGCTGCCCGTGCGAGAGCTCGCGGTGCACGCTCCTGGGCTGCGGCCAGGTGCGGTATGACTACGGCTGCGGCTGCTCGGTGATCATCCGCTTCCAGAAGTGCGGCGACATCCTCGTGATCTACGAGGGCTTCTGAGCCATACGGCCGCCTTCCGGGCGTCCGTGGGTGAGTCGCAGAACCAAGAGGCCCCGGCCCGGAGCGATCCAGGCCGGGGCCGTTCGTTTGCGGGGCCGTCGAAGCCGCGGCCGGCTCAGCGGCGGTCGCCGCG
>JBIIMU010000396.1:0-3285 GCA_044337845.1 Pirellulales bacterium
ATTACTGTCCCTTTCGCCGCTGTCCCCGTATTGCTACGGTTCTCGCTCGACTTGCATGCCTAATCCACGCCGCCAACGTTCACTCTGAGCCAGAATCAAACCCTTCAATTGATTGGTTCGTCAGGCCACGGCCACCGAAGCGGCCGCAGCGTTGATTCGCCGGAATCTCGTGAAGAGACTCGATCTGTCTGATGAAAAAATGGTTCGTGATCGCTCGGTCGGTTGCCCGACCTCACGGTCACTCGCCGGTCACGATCGCGTGCCGGCCGAAACCAAAAAGAGATCAACTGCCGAATTGTCAAGGATCAGTCCGACTCGCACGCTCTTGCGAACGCACGCGTCGAGCCCCCAAGCATAGCAGCGTCGGACCGGCGGTCAACAGGCCCGAACGCCGCGGGAAAAAATCTCGGGAGCCGTTCTATCGGCTTCCGATGCCCGGGGGATTGAACTGATACGGGGCTGCCCCGAAAAGGGTTCACGGCGGCCTGGTTTTTTTCGCAGGAGCCTATTTTTCTGCGTCCAAAACCACCGGTACGTCGAGCTGGTGCCCTTCCCGCTGGACGGTGATCAGCACCTGATCCCCGGGATTTCGCGACTCCACGGCCGACAGGAAATCGTCCGCAGTCCGCACCCCTTGCCCAGCCACGGCGACGATCAGATCCGCCCCGGACCGATCCACCCGCGAGGTCTCCACCATGAACGGCCCCTGCCGCCGCCGCTCGCGGACCACCTTGAACCCGCGGAGGCCCGCTCGCTCCGCCGGGCCGTCGGGCGTGAGTTCGGCCACCACCAGGCCCGCGTCGGACTGAAAAACCCGCGCGATCCCGGCGTCGGGGCGGACCACTTTTCCCTGCCGAATCAGCTGCGGCACGATCCGCGACAGCGTCCCCACCGGGATCGCGAAGCCCACCCCCGCGCTCTGGCCGGTCCGGCTGGCGATCGCGGTGGTCATGCCGATCAGCCGGCTGCCGCTGTCGACGAGCGGGCCTCCGGAGTTGCCAGGATTGATGGCGGCGTCGGTCTGGATGATCGACTTGATCGTCCGCCCCGTGCGGGTGGGGAGCGACCGATTGAGGCTCGAGATGATCCCGGTGGTGAGCGTCCGCTCCAGGCCGAACGGGTTGCCGATCGCAAACACCCGCTGCCCCACGCGGAGGTCGGCCGAACTCCCGAACGAAACCGGGTGCAGGCCCTCGCCGGGCGTGTCCACCTTCAGCACGGCCACGTCGGTGGCGGGATCGATCCCCACGACCCGCGCGACGTGGGAGGCCCCGTCATGGAGCATCACCTGGATCTCCCGCGCCCCTTCGACGACGTGAAAGTTGGTCAGCACGTGCCCGTCGCGGTCGAGCACGATGCCCGACCCGGCCCCCTCCGACGGCACCTCGAGGAGAAAGAGCCCCGTGGCGACCGTGGCCTTCGTGTTGATGTTCACCACGCTCCGATTGACCGCCTCGTAGACCGCGATGTTGGTCTGCTCCTCGGTCGTGAAGGTGCGTGCCGGGGCCGCGGGCGTTACCGCCGCCGGCTGGGCCCACGCCGCTGAAGCGACCGCCCCGACGAGCGTCGGCAGTCCCAGCCTGACGAGGCGGCGAGGGAGCGAGCGGGCGAACGCGGCCCAGGCCGGGCGGGCATCGAGCGGGATCATGAGGTGGCCCCACGGCGGGAAACGAGGCGGAAATCGACCGGAACCTGGCCGACCCCGTGGTTATGGCGAGCCTCGGCACGTTCGGCCAACACCGTTTGTCGGCGGGGGGAACGAAGCCGTGCCGACCGCCCCGAAACCGCGGTCAACCCCGTTCTCCAACGGCCAGAACGGCCTTGGCGGTTTCGAAGGGCCCCAAATATGCTCTGTTTCGCCCCTTCTTCGCCTGGTCCGCGTTCCGGAGCACGCCCATGGTCCGCCGTATCGCCGCCTTCGCGGCCACCATCCTGTTCGCCGGCACCGCCCATTTCGCGACCGCCGCCGCCGACCGCGCCACGGTCACGTTCGTGGAAGCCTCGCCGCCCTCGGCCGCTGGCGACCCGGTCACCGCCATCGGGCTGCGCTCGCGACCCCAGCCGCGGCCCGAGTCGGCGGCGATCATGGTGCTCGTCGACACGTCCGCCAGCCAGTCCGGGGAGTTCCGCGCCCGGTCGCTCGAGGCGGTGCGGACGATCCTGGCCGCCGCCGCCCCCGGAGACGTGTTCTCCGTCGCCGCCGTGGACGTGACCTGCACGCCGCTCACCGCCTCCTTTCATGCCGCCGGCGCCGACGAGATCGCCACCGGCCTCTCCCGCCTCGAGGCCCGGACGCCGCTCGGTTCGACCGATTTCGTGTCGGGCCTCGCAGCCGCGGCGGATCGGCTGGCGGCCAGGAGCGAGCCGCGGTTCATCGTGTACGTGGGTGATGGCACCGGCATCGAGGGCGTGGATCCCGATGAGTTCGCCGCCTGCGTGAAGCGGCTCGCCGACCAGCACATCGCGGTCTCGAGCATCGGCGTCGGGCCACAGATCAACTGGCCTCTCCTGGCCGCCACGGCAGCCGGGACCGGGGGTCTGTATGCCCAGGATTCCGCCGACGCGGCCGCCTCGATCGCCCGCGGGCACGTCCATGCCGTCGCGTGGCCGGCCGCCGCCACGTGCGTCGCCCCGGGCGACCGCCGCGTGAGCCTGCTCCCCACGCGTGTCCCACCGCTGCGGTCGGATCGCGACTCCGTAGTTCTGGCCCGCGGCGCGGCCGCCGGCGGCGAACTGGACCTCACGATCGCCGGCCACGCATCGCCCCCCGCCCCCGAGAAGCTCGCCATCCCGGCGGGCGAACCCGCGGACGCCAACGCCTACCTCGCAGAACTCGCCCGGAATGCGGTCTCCACCGACGGCGTGTTCCTGCCGCTGGCTGGACGCGAGGCGTTGGCCGTGGCCCGCGATGTGATCCACCGCGAGGCCGCGCAGCTCGCGACCCTCTCCCGCCAGGCGGAGGAGACGGGCGCGCACGACTCCGCCGTCCGGCTCGCCGAGGCCTCCCTGCGACGCGACCCCGACAACGCCGAAGCCGCCGTGATCCGCCAGGCCGCGCTCAAGCAAGCGGAGGTCGGAGTCGAGGAACTGCCGGCCGGGGATCCGTTCGTGCCTCCCGCCACGGGCGACGCCGCGATCGACGAGGCCGCGACGGAGCTCGCGGAAATGCAGGCGATGCGCCGCGTCGCCGGGCAGGCCCTCGAGCGGGACGTGGCCGTCCGCATCCGCGACGCCCGCCAGATGCTCGCGACCGATCCGGATCGGGCCCGCGACCTGCTCAAGGAT
>JBIIMU010000033.1:0-12540 GCA_044337845.1 Pirellulales bacterium
GAAGAACCACTGGTTGGTGGCGCTATTGGGATCGCTGCCGAGCTTCGCCATCGCGATCGTGCCGCGGACGTTGTTGGGGGTGGTGGTCGTGGTCGGCTTCGGCTCGTTGACCACGGCCGCGAACTGCGTGACGTCGTCGACCAGGTCGGCGGTGCCGGTGGCGGTGAACCCGCCCCCCTGGACCACGAATCCCGGCACCGACCGGTGGATGATCGTGTTCGCGTAGTGCCCGCCGTCCACGTAGGAGAGGAAGTTGGCGGCGGTGGCGGGCGTCGTCCGCAGCCGGCTCTCGCCCGGCTGGTCGAAGAGCTCGACGTACACCTTGTCGAGCGGCGCCGCGGCGTTGACGTCGAACCGCACGAGCGTGCCGGTGACGTGGTGGTCGTCGAACGCTCCGGAGAGCGCGATGCTCGCCGGGCCGGATCCGGGGGCGGCGGTGACGTCCGCGAGCGGGGCGAGCACCTCGACGTGCATCACCTGGCGGGGCTCGAGGGGCTCGATCCGGCCGAACGACTTCTTCCGCTTCATGGCTGCACCGGGTGATCTCGTCGGCCCCGCGGAATTATCGCCGGGAAAGCCGCCTCGTGCCAGGAACGGTACGCAGCCCGGCCCACGATGGTTCGATCCGGGCCTAGGAGCGGCGTTTCCCGATCGCCCGGACCATGGCGGCTCCCATGTCGGCGGGGCTCTCGGCCACCTCGATGCCGGCGTCGCGGAGCGCCGCGAGCTTGGCCTCGGCCGTGCCCTTGCCCCCCGAAATGATCGCGCCCGCGTGGCCCATCCGCTTGCCCGGCGGAGCCGTCCGGCCGGCGATGAAGGCGGCCACCGGCTTGGTCACGTGGTGCTTCACGTACTCCGCCGCCTCCTCCTCCGCCGAGCCACCGATCTCGCCCATCATCAGGATCGAGTGGGTGTCGGGGTCGTTCTGGAAGAGCTCGAGGATGTCGATGAAGGACGAGCCGACGAGCGGGTCGCCGCCGAGGCCCACGCAGGTGCTCTGGCCGTGGCCGAGCTGCGTGAGCTGCCAGACCGCCTCGTAGGTGAGGGTGCCGGAGCGGCTCATCACCCCCACGTGGCCGGGCGTGTGGATGTAGCCGGGCATGATCCCGATCTTGCACTGCCCCGGTGTGATCACGCCCGGGCAGTTGGGACCGACGAGCCGGCTCTTCGAGGCCTTCACGACCGGCATGACCCGGGCCATGTCGATCACCGGGATCCCCTCGGTGATCGCGATCACCAGCTCGATGCCGGCGTCGACCGCCTCGAGGATCGCGTCGGCGGCGAAGGCCGGCGGCACGAAGATCATGGTGGCATTGGCGCCGGTGGCGTCGCGGGCCTCGGCCACGGTGTTGAACACCGGCAGGCCGGCCACCTCCTCGCCCCCCTTGCCGGGCGTGACGCCGCCCACCATCCGCGTGCCGTAGTCGAGGCAGCCCCGGGTGTGGAACTCGCCGACCTTGCCGGTGATGCCCTGGCAGATGACCCGCGTGTCGCGATTGACGAGGATGCTCATGGCTGTCCGTGGGGAGTGGGGGATGCGAGAGGGTGAATGGGCGATCAGGCCTTGGCGGCGGCCACGACCTTTTTGGCGGCGTCGGTGAGGCCGTCGGCGGTGATGATCGCCGCGCCGCTCGCGGCCAGGATCTTCTTGCCCTCCTCGACCTCCGTGCCCTCGAGGCGGACGACGAGCGGCACGGTGAAGCCGATCGTCTTCGAGGCCTCGACGAGCGCCGTGGCGATCGTGGTGCACCGCATGATGCCGCCGAAGATGTTGACGAGGATCGCCTTGACGTGCGGATCGGAGAGGATGATCCGGAAGGCCTCGGTCACCTGCTTCACGTCGGCGCCGCCGCCCACGTCGAGGAAGTTGGCCGGCTCGCCGCCGTGGTACTTCACGAGGTCCATCGTGCTCATGGCGAGCCCGGCGCCGTTGACGAGGCAGCCGATCGTGCCGTTGAGCTTCACGTAGGAGAGGCCCGCCGCCGCGGCCCGCGTCTCGGCCGGCTCCTCCTCCGCCGCGTCGCGGAGCGCCGCGACGTCCTTGTGGCGGAACAGGGCGTTGTCGTCGAACGTCATCTTCGCGTCGAGGGCGACGAGCGCGCCGTCCTTCGTGAGCACCAGCGGGTTGATCTCGACGAGCGAGGCGTCGAGATCGACGAACGCCTGGCAGAGCGTGCGGAAGAACGACTCGGCATGCCGCCAGCTGGCCGTGGGCAGGCCGAGCTTCGAGGCGAGCACGCGGGCCTGGTAGGCACCGAGGCCGCGGTCGGCGTCGAAGGGCTCGGTGAGGATCAGCTCCGGCGTCTTCGCGGCCACCTCCTCGATGTCCATGCCGCCGGCGGTGCTCGCGATCAGCACCGGGGAACCGACCCGGCGATCGACGAGCACGGCACAGTAGAGCTCGCGGTCGATCGCGCAGCCGCTCTCCACGAACACCTGCCGCACGACCTGGCCCTCGGGGCCGGTCTGGATGGTGACGAGCGTGTTGCCGAGCAGGTTCGTCGCGATCCGGCGGGCGTCGGCGGCGGTCTTGGCGAGCTCCACGCCCCGCTGCTCGGAACCCTGCACCTTGCCCTTGCCGCGGCCGCCCGCATGGATCTGGGCCTTGACGGCGCACACCGGCGTGCCGAGCGCGGTGAACGCGGCGGCGGCCTCGTCGGGCGTCCGGGCGACCGTGCCCGCGAGCACCGGCACGCCGGCGGAACGGAGCAGGTCCTTGGCCTGAAACTCGTGAATCTTCATCGCGTGGGGCTCGCGGCGGGAGGGAAGGCCATCCGAGTCCGCAAATATCCCCGAAAACCTCGGGTCCGCAACCCGCGTCGCCACCGGGGCCGCGCCGCGGGAGCCCGTCAGCGGGCGGGGCCGGCGGCGGCCGCGCGGGCCGCCTGCCAGGTGACCGGATCCGCCGCGGCGAGCCGCGCGCGGTGCGCCTCCGCCGCCGGCAGCGGGCAGGCTTCGAGATAGCCGGCCACCGCCCGGCGGACGAGCGGGTCGTCGCGGCCGAGCGATGTCCAGAGCGCCGCCACGCGGTCGAGCTCGTTCCAGCGACGATAGCGGGCGAGGTCCACCGCCACGTCGGCCGCCACGGCGGGATTGTCGAGCAGGCCGGCCGTGGCCGCCGCGACCGCGTCCCGCGGGACGGTGTCACCGAGGCTCTCCCATGCGAACCTCAGGGCGGCGACCGCATGCCGGGCATCGCCGGCCCGCGTGGTCGCCGCGAACAGGCCGCGGGCGGCGAGGTCGTCGAGCGCCGGGGCCCCCTCCGCGACGAGCAGGCCCGCGAGGATGCCGTCGTATCCCGCCCGTAGATCGGAGCCCGGAGCGTCCACCGCGGCCCGGAGCGCCGCGACCGCCGCCGTCCGGCTCGCCGCGTCGCTCGCGCGCGCGGCGAGCCCGAGGGCGAGGCCGTAGAAGCCCCGGCGGCGCCGGTCGATGCCCTCGTCGTCGAGCCACGTCCGCAGCCGCGCCGCGTCGAACGCATCGGACACCGCGCGGACGCTCGCGAAGGACGCCAGGCCGAACTCGGTGAACGCGTCGGCGGCGATCGACTCGTTCGGATGCTCGAGACGGGCGGCGAACCACCGGAGCCTCCGCTCCGCCGGCTCCTCGACGGCCGGTGCCTGCGCCACGTGGTCGATCAGGGCTTCGTCGGCCGGGATCGCCTCCCACCGCAGCCGCGCGCCGTCGGCGACGCCGAACAGTACGGCCGTGCCGGCGATGGAGGCCTCCACGCGAGCGGCGTCGAGGCGGGCCTGCGTGGGCGCTCCGCCACGGATCGCCGCGAGCACCGCGAACGACTGCACGAGCAGGCCGTCGTCGTCGCGGGTCGCCGGTGGTTCGGCCGCCGCGATCAGCACGCGGGCAGCGGCGTCGCGGCGTTCGGCGAGCGAGCGTCCCACCGGGCCGCAGAACGGGCAGGCGGTCGCGACGGGTGTGCCTGCGACCGCGGCCAGGGCCGGCAGCAGAAGCGCGATCGCGCGGACGCCGGCGGCGGCCATGCGATCAGGCCGTGGCCGGGGTGGCGGGCGACGTCGTCATGCGGGCCCGCCAGTACGGGGTCGTGCAGAGCAGGAGTTTGCCCGTGCCGCGGAAGCAGTAGGCGAGCTTCTGTCCCGACATCCAGTAGCTCAGCCACGAGCGGGCCGGCCGCCGCACCGAGAGCCGGATGCCCGAGGTGTGGGCCACGACGAACGGGCCGTCGGCGATGAGCTGGTCGTTGTCGAGCGTGACCTCCTCGATCGGCCCCTGTACCGAAAGCACCGCCTGACCTTCCCCCTTGAGCGCGGTCTTGTACCAGAAGAAGCCCTGGTCGGCCCAGTAGGCCGTCCACACGGGCTCGCGGTGCACGGAGAGCTTGATCTCGCCGTCGCTCGCCCAGAAGCACTTGGTGTCGAGGATCCACCGTTCGCCAGACTGGACCTGCATCACGTGGAAGCCGCCGAGCGAGGAGTCGAGGTAGACACTGCCGGTGCCCTGGTAGCGGGGCCGAAGCAGCGATTCGTCGGAAAACAGCGACACCCACCAGGCCTTGAGGGTCGGGAAGGGCACGTCCATCGTGATCGTGCCCTTGTAGTGGTTGAGCGCGCCCCGTTCGGTGCGGACGTCGTCGTCGTCGAGGCCGACCTTCACCCACCGCATGCCCTCGGTTTCCTCGATCTCAAACGTCGCCATGGATGTCCACCTCCGGGCCCCGGGTGACGCCGTCCTTCGTCCAGTCGACGCTCCACCCCGGGAAGGCGACCTCGGGGTAGGGGTCGGGGGCGATCGGCTCGGGCGAAGAGGCGACGATGTCGAACTGCCGGTCGCGGCGGATCCGCCCGAGCCGGAAGTGCTTGGTCGTGTGCTGCGTCTTCGGATCGAGCCGCACCCGGCCCGCGGGGCCGTCGAACTCCAGCCCGTCGCGAAACGCCTGCCGCACCGCCGCGGTGTCGAACGAGCCCGCCTTCTCGACCGCCTGCTTCCAGAGATGGATGAGGCACCACGCCGGCTCCATCGGGTCGTCGGTCACGCGGTCGTAGCCGAACTCCCGGCGGAAGCCGTCGACCCACAGCCGGTTGGCGGGCGTGTCGAGGCTCTGGAAGTAGCAGCAGGTCGCGTAGTGGCCCTGCACGTTGTCGGGCAGGAGGTTGCGGAGCTCGTCCTCGGCGACGCTCGTCGAGACCACGGGAATCTTCGCCGGGTCGACCTCCGCCGCGGCGAGCGCCGCGAACAGGCCGAGGTTCGAGTCGCCGTTGACGGTGTTGAGCACGCAGTCGGCACCGGATTCGAGCACCCGCGCCACGATCCCGGAGAAGTCGCGGTCGCCGAGCGGCAGGTATTCCTCGCCCACCACCTGCAGCTCCCGACCCTTGGCCGCGAGATACTTCTTCGCCACGAAGTTGGCGGTCCGCGGGAAGACGTAGTCGGAGCCGATCAGGAACAGCTTCTTGCGGAGACCGCCGCCGGCACTGGCGAGCCAGTCGAGCGTGGGCAGGATCTGCTGGTTCGGGATCATGCCGCCGTAGACGACGTAGGGGGACGACTCGTTGCCCTCGTACTGCACCGGATAGAAGAGCAGCGTCTTCGCCGCCTCGAAGATCGGCAGCACCGCCTTGCGGCTGGAGCTCGTCCAGCAGCCGAACACCGCGACCGCCCCGTCGTCGAGCAGCTGGCGGGCCCGCTTGGGAAACAGCTCGACCCGCGAGCGGGTGTCGGGCGCGCGGGCCACGATCTCGCGGCCGAGCAGGCCGCCGGCCGCGTTGATCCGCTCGATGGCATGCAGCTCGATGTCGCGGAGCGAGGTGGCGCTGATCGCCAGCGGCCCGGTCTGGGAGTGGAGCATGCCGAGCGTGACCGTCTTGGCCCGCGGCGGGATGCCGAGCGAGCAGCCCGCGAACAGGGCGGGGGCGAGCGCCCGCGCCGCGGCGAGCGTGGCGGCCGTGCCGGCGCGGAGGGCATCGCGACGCGAAACCGGGGCGGGATGCGACATCACTGATCCTCCATCCGCTTGAAGAGCGCTTCGAAGGGCTCGGCCGTGACGCAGACGTCGCCGCGGAAGGGCTGATTCATGTCGAAGATCAGGTGCATCATGATGCCGAGGTAGGCCGCGAGGATCCCGCCGAGCATCAGCTGCGTGATGAACCGCATGTCAAACAGCCAGCAGATCGCCATGTTGAGGATCGCGCCCAGGATCATCACGTACCACATCGACGGCGGCAGCGACGACTTGACGGAGTAGAGCCGCATCTGCCGGGCCTCGAGGAAGTGGTTGAACTGCCGCAGCGACTCGGCGTGGAGGATCTCCTCGGCGGGCGTGGCCGGCTTGAACTCGAGGAGCTGGTCGTAGAAGGCGGCCGCGCGGATCGTGCCCTCCTCGGGGACGATGCCCCGCTGCTGTAGAGGCCAGGCGTACTTGATCACGTACCGCGTGTAGTCGCGGATCAGCCAGCGGAGGTTCTGGGAGTGTGGTTCGGGATAGCGGGAGACGTCCTCGTAGAGTGCCGAGAGCGCCGCCGCCTCGCGGGTGACGTTGGCCCCGGCCTCGCTCACGTTCTGGTAGGCGGTGACCGCGATCAGGCCGAGCAGCAGGCCGTAGAACACGCAGAAGCAGGAGAGCACGTAGCCGACGATGTCGTTGCAGCCGGCCGTGTACTTGACGAACTGCCGGAGGATCGGCCGGACGATGATCGCCCCGATCCAGTAGAAGCCCACGAACACCGCGATGAACAACAGCGACAGGCGGAACTGCGGGACGTCGTAGAGCCAGTACCACGACTCGGGGTTGAAGAGATGCATCGAGGCTCGTCCGCGGAAGAAGGCACGACACGCCGCCCGACCGGCGCCGGGAGGCCCGGATCGTATCAGGGGCCGGGGTTCGCCAGCCAGCGTGCGGCCGGCTACCGCACCCGCTCGCCGTCGAGCGCATAAATCGCCAGATGTCGGCCGTCGGGGCCGCGGAGCTCCTCCACGCGAAATGTCCCCTCGACGGCCACCGGCCGGATCGAGAATTCGGCCGACGTGCCGGGCCGCATCCGCACCACCACGCAGTCGTGGAGCGCCGCACCCGGGCCGAAGCAGCACTCCTGGTTGTCGCGGACGAGCACGAACTGCGTGAGCCCCGACTGCTGGAAGCTCGGGAGGATGTAGCCGCGGATCCGCACCCGCTGCCGCTCCAGTTCCCGCACGCGGGGCGTGAGCCGCCCCGGCTCGAAGGCTTCGTCCTTCTGCATGTCGAGCTTGATGTCGTCGAACGTGATCTCGCGGAGCGGGGCGGCGGCGGCGGGGCGGGTCGCGGCGGCCGGCGCCCCGGCCGGCTCGGCGTCGGGGCGGCTGCAGCCGATCGCGACCGCGGTCGCGAGCAGGCTGGCCGCCCGGCGGAGGGCCGCGTGGCTCATGTCACCGCACCCGGGCCGCGTCGAGATGGTAGAGCACGCCCCCTTCCGCCCCCGCCGCGAAGCCCACGGGCTCGATGCGGAATCGGCCGGCGATCTTCACGAGGTGCTGCGAGAAGTCGATGCCCTCCGCCGCGTCGAGATTCACGAGCACGCGGTCGGTGATCTTGGGATTGCCGCCGAAGCAGCAGTCGCCCTGGTCGCGGACGAGGAGGAACTGCACGAGCCCGTGCTGCTGCTTGCCCGGATAGATGTAGCCCTTGAGGAGCACGTCGCGGCCGTCCATTTGCAGCGCCGACTCCGGCACGCTGGTGGGGGGCTCGCCTTCAGCCGGCTGGAGCTCGGCGTAGGAGAGCCGCACGAATCCGTCCGGCAGCTCGGTCGCGTATTCGTAGGCATGGCTGGCCACGCTCGTCGCCAGCGCGGTCAGCGACGCCACCAGGGCCACGAGGGCCAGCGGCCTGCCGGTCAGCATGGGGTGCCGGGCGGCGATGTCCTTGAGCGCGATCACCGCGAGCACCGCGCCGACCAACGGCACCGCGGTGAGCCACCAGCCGAAGAAGGCCACCGGCGAGACGGCCGCCACGGCGATGGCGGCGATCGCGGTGCCGGAGACCGCCCGGTAGGCGTCGCCCTCGTCACGGGGCCGCTGGGCTCCGCGAGCGGACTGCGACGGGGCGTCGAACAGGCCGGTTCCCATGGCGAACTCAGCGGTTTCCGGGGCTGGTCGGTCGCATGGCGGCTCGAGACGCCAGCGCGATCGCCGTGACCACGGCGCCCCAGACGATCCACTTCCACCAGCCGCGGGACGCCGCGGCCGGAGTCGCCGCGCGCGCCGGCGTCGCGGCCGGGTCGTGGCCGGGCTCGGTGTCGGTGGCCTCGGCATCGGCGAGCACGGGCGCGACGGTGATCGTCGCCACCGGTTCCGCACCGGCCGCCGTGGCGGGCAGGGGCTGGTCGCGGCCCGAGTTGTCGTCGGGATCGACCTCCGTGGCCGCCGAACCGGACGCGACGAGTCCGGCGATCCCCGCGAGTGTCGCCGCGCGGCGGACCGCTTCGGGATCGATCTTCTCGAGTTCCACGACGGCGGCCGCAGCCTCCGGCAGCGGGCAGGCCCGGAGATAGTTCACGATCGGCTCGCGGACGAAGATGTTGTCGGCCTTGGCGTCCTTGAAGAGTGTCACCAGCCGGTCGACGACCGACCAGTCCTGCCAGCGGGCGAGGTCGGCGATCACGAGGTCGGCGAGCTTCGGCTCCGCGAGGAGCAGCCGCAGCGATTGGAGCACGCGGTCGCGGGGCACGAGGTCCGACTCCTCGCCGAGAAACCGCAGCGCCATCACCGCCGCGTAGGTCTCGGTGAACGGAACCTCGCGGTCCGCGCGGTCGAGAAACAGCCGGTCGACGACGTCGAGCGCCTTCGGGCCCTCGAGCGCCACGTAGCAGGCGATCAGGGCGTCGAGCCCGCTGCGAGCCTCGAGCTGCTCCGGTGTCAGGCCCTCGCCCGAGAGGATCCGGCCGATCCGGGCCGCGTCGTCGGCGGATCCGCAGACGCCGAGCATCGTGGCGTAGAGTCGGCGGCGGTTGGCCTGCACCTTCGGATTCTCGATCCAGCCGAGCAGCCTGGCCGGATCCATCTTCTCTTTCAATCCCTTGACGTCGGCATACGGGGCGATGGCGAACTCGTCGTAGGCGTCGCGGGCCAGGGTCTCGTCCTCGTCCTCGAGGTGCTCCTGGAAGAAGGCCAGCCGATCGGGGCCCGTCTCGGGCAGGCCCTGCAGCCGGCGGAGGTAGACGACCGCCCGGTCGCCCACCAACACGGGGCTCGACCAGACGAGGTTCGGCGGCTCGACGCCCATCAGCAGGAACGTGGTGCCGACCGGCTTCTCCTCCAGCATGATCGTCTCGATCGGCTGCGCGTCGCCCCCGGTGAGGCCGGCCTCGGCGACGAGATCGCCCCCCTTGAGGATCTCGACGACCTCGAACTTCCCCTTGGGGAGCGGCCCGTCGGCGGTGGGCGCGAGTGCCGACGCCGGCGGCGGCTCCACGAGCCGGGCGATCACCGCCGCCTGGCTCTGCGCGATCTCCTGCGCGAAGGTCAGCGACACCGCCGAGCAGAAGGGGCAGGCGACCGCCGAGGCCGACGCGGCCAGGGCCACGAGCGCCGCGACGCATCCGAGCAGGAGATTCCTCATGCCCTCATCGTAGCGGGTGGGATGGCGGCACGAAACGTCAGGCCAGCCACTTGGCGACGTCGGTGCGGTAGGCGGCCAGGGCCGGCAGCAGGGCCGCGAGGATCGCGAGCACGATCAGGAATGGCACGAGCAGGAGCTCGGCGGTCGGGGCCGCCGAGAAGAACGTGGCCGACACCCCGGCGTTGGTCGTGATCATCGGGCCGATCGCGGCCACGATGCCGTGCCCCAGCACCCAGCCGACGAGGCCGCCGCCGAGCGCGAGGATGACGGCCTCGATCAGGACGGTGGCGAGCACCTGGCTGCGGCGGGCGCCGAGGGCCCGCATCACGGCCACGTCGCGGCTCCGCTCGAGCGACGAGCCGACCATGCTCACCAGGATCCCGATCGCCGACACGATCACCACGAGCGTGGTGAGGAGCAGCAGCAGCAGCTCCAGCGGCCTCACGAACAGCCCGAGCAGCACGCTGATCTCCCGGATCGGCTCGGCCGCCTGGCCGTCGCGGCCCTCGTTGATCCGCGTCCGCAGCGCCATGGCGGCCAGCTCGGCGGGCAGCCCCGGCTGCGAGATCGTCTCCACGAGGACGGCCGTCACCTCCCGTTGCTCGCGCGGCAGGGGCACGGGGCCGGCGCCGGCCGGCGTCTCCGGCGGGCGGGCCGCCACGCCCTCGACGGGCTTCGCGTGCCCCTCCTGGAGATAGAAGCCCTCCATGTTCACGTACACGCCGCGATCGACGGGCGTGTCGGTGCGGGCGAGGACACCCGTGACCGTGAACGGGTCGTGCACCAGGCCGTCGTCGGCGCCGTGCGTGGGGGAGAAGGTGTCGCCGACCGCGAGGCCGAGCTTCGCCGCCACCTCGCTGCCGAGCACGCCGCCGAAGAACTCGTCGTCGCGGAAGTTGCGGCCCGCGGCGAAGGCGAACGGCCGGGGGGCCGACATGGTCGTGGGCTTGCCGAGCAGCCGGGCGAGCCAGGGGGGCATCCCCAGGGCCACGCCACCGCCGTAGCTGAGCCGGTCGAAGTAGGCGGCGTTCGTGCCGACCACGCGAAAGCCCTTGAAGTAGTCGCCCATGCAGATCGGCACGGCCGTCCGCACGCTGCCGGCGAAGGTTCCCGCGGTGCCGTCGGCCCGCGCGCCGGCGGGGAGGAAGTCCTCGTAGAACGCCCAGGGGACGTTCTCGATCGGCTTGCTGACGAGGTAGACGCTGTTGAGCACCAGCTGCAGCGGGCTCCCCTTGGCCCCCACGATCATGTTGTAGCCGAGCCCGGAGCCCGAACTGAACGCCTGCGAGACCAGGTCGCCGATCACGAGCGTGGCCACGACGAGCGCCACACCGAGGGCGAGCGACAGCGCCGTCAGGCCGCTGGTGAGCAGCCGTTGCCGGATGGTGCGCCAGGCGATGCCGAAGAGCGACATGGTGCGGCCCGAGGGAGGCGGGGAATGATCAGCCGTGAGGCACGGCCGCCCGGTTGAAGTCTTCGAGCCGCAGCCGCTTCGGAAATCGGGCGGCGACCTCCGGCGCGTGGGTGACGACGAGCAGGGCGACGTCGTGCTCGGCGCAGGTGGTGGTCAGCAGGTCGATCACCTGCTCCTGATGCGCGGTGTCGATGCTGGCGGTCGGCTCGTCGGCGAGCACCACCCGCGGCCGGTTGGCGAGCGCCCGGGCCACGGCCACCCGCTGCTGCTGGCCGATCGAGAGTTCGCCGGGCTTGTGGTCGAGCCGGTGGCCGAGGCCCACCGACGAGAGCAGGTCGGCGGCCCGCCAGCGGTCGGGCTTTCCGCTCCCGAAGGCCATGGCCACGAGCACGTTCTCCAGGGCCGTGAACCCCGGCAGCAGGTTGAACTGCTGGAACACGAGGCCGAGCGTGTCGGCCCGGTGCCGGTCGGCGGCCGCCTCGCCGAGCCGGGTGATCTCGGTGCCGCAGACCCGGACGCGGCCCGTGTCCGGCCGCATGATCCCGGAAATGACGTGCAGGAGCGTCGACTTCCCCGACCCGCTCTGGCCGGTGAGCGCCACCTGCTCCCGCTCGTCGAGCACGAAGCGGTCGACGTCGAGCACCGCCACCGTCTCGCCGCCGGGCATGGCGAACGACTTCCGGACCTGCTCGAGTTCGACGACGGGGGTGGGCATGGGCTGGATTGTAGCCGCCGCGGCCATCGCGGCCTCCGCTTGAGGGAGCATCGCGGGGCCGTGTATCATCCCGGCCCCGCCTCGAGGGCCTGGCATCCGCAACGGAGCGGAGCGTCCCGGTCCGGCAGACACAGTCCCAGGAGACTCGCCGTGCCCATCCGCGTCGGCATCAATGGCTTCGGCCGCATCGGTCGCCTCACCTACCGCGCCATCTACGAGAAGTACGGCCTGAATGGCGACGTGCAGGTGGTGGCCCTCAACGACCTCACCGACGCCAAGACCAACGCGCACCTGCTGGAGTTCGACTCCAACTACGGCCCGTTCAAGGGGAAGGTCGGCTACGAGGGCAACGACCTGTTCGTGGACGGCAAGAAGATCCACGTGTTCGCCGAGAAGGACCCGGGATCGATCCCCTGGGGCAGCCAGGACGTGCAGATCGTGGTGGAGAGCACGGGCTTCTTCACCGATGCCACGAAGGCCGTCGCCCACAAGCGGGACAGCGTCAAGAAGGTCGTGATCTCGGCGCCGGCCAAGAACGAGGACCTGACGATCGTCCTCGGGGTCAACAACGAGATGTACGACCCCAAGAAGCACCACGTGATCTCCAACGCCTCGTGCACCACCAACGGCCTGGCGCCGGTGGCGAAGGTGCTCCACGAGACCTGGGGCATCGACCGCGGCCTGCTGACCACGGTGCACGCCTACACCAACTCGCAGAAGACGGTCGACACCGCCGCCAAGGACCTCCGCGACGCCCGCGCCGCGGCCCTCAACATCGTTCCCTCGAGCACGGGCGCCGCGAGGGCGGTGGGCCTGGTGATCCCGGCCCTGCAGGGCAAGTTCACCGGG
>JBIIMU010000397.1:0-3275 GCA_044337845.1 Pirellulales bacterium
TCACGACCCGAATAATCTGAAAAGTCCCCCGAAATTCCCGGAGCCGACCATGGCCAATCCCCTCGACCACTCTGCCGCCGCGGAGGACGTTCTCGCCGGAGGCGCCGCACCGCTTCCCCGCGGTGCTCACGCGCCGATGGCGATCGGCCAGATGAGCGCGAACGCCACGGGCCAGCCGGAGATCACCGACGGCGTGTCGGCGGTCGACACCGACCCGACCGAAACCCGGGAGTGGCTCGACTCGCTCCGCTACGTGATCAACAGCCGGGGCGGCGACCGGGCGGCGTATCTGCTGCAGGCGATCG
The DNA here is from genome assembly GCA_044337845.1 of Pirellulales bacterium. GTDB lineage: Bacteria > Planctomycetota > Planctomycetia > Pirellulales > UBA1268 > QWPN01. Next base: position 306 of record JBIIMU010000397.1, read on the forward strand.
AGCAGGAGGCCTACCGGCTCGGCGTGCCGATCCCGTTTTCGGCCACGACTCCCTACATCAACACGATCCCCGTCGAGCGGCAGCCGCCGTTTCCGGGCAATCGCGAGATCGAGCGGCGGATCAAGAGCATCATCCGCTGGAATGCCATGGCGATGGTGGTGCGGGCCAACCGCGAGGACAAGAGCATCGGCGGCCACATCTCCACGTTCGCATCGTCGGCCACGCTCGTCGAGGTGGCCCTGAACCACTTCATCCGCGGCCGCAGCGACGACTTCTCCGGCGACCAGGTCTACTTCCAGGGGCACGCGTCGCCCGGCATCTACTCGCGGGCGTTTCTCGAGGGTCGGATCACCGAGAAGCAGCTGGAGAACTTCCGCCGCGAGCTCGCCGAAGGCGGCGGGCTCTCGAGCTACCCGCACCCCTGGCTGATGCCCGGGTTCTGGGAGTTCCCCACGGTGTCGATGGGGCTGGGGCCGATCATGGCCATCTACCAGGCACGGTTCAACAAGTATCTCCAGGATCGCGGCATCAAGGACACGAGCCGGCAGCACGTCTGGTGCTTCATCGGCGACGGCGAGACCGACGAGCCCGAGACGCTCGGCGCCATCTCGCTGGCGGCCCGCGAGCAGCTCGACAACCTCGTGTTCGTGATCAACTGCAATCTCCAGCGGCTCGACGGGCCGGTGCGGGGCAACGGCAAGATCATCCAGGAGCTGGAGGGCTGCTTCCGCGGCGCCGGCTGGAACGTGATCAAGGTGATCTGGGGCGAGGACTGGGATCCGCTGCTCGACAAGGACGACGAGGGGCTGCTCGTCAAGCGGATGAACGAGATCGTGGACGGCCAGTACCAGAAGTACGTGGTCATGCCCGGCAGCTACATCCGCGACCACTTCTTCGCCGCCGATCCCAAGCTCGTGGAGATGGTGGCCCACCTGTCCGACGAGAAGCTCAAGAAGCTCAAGCGCGGCGGCCACGACCCGGAGAAGGTCTACGCCGCCTACGCCGCCGCCATGCAGTGCCACGGGAAGCCGACCGTGATCATCGCCAAGACGATCAAGGGCTACGGTCTCGGGGAGGTTGGCGAGGGGCGGAACGTCACCCACCAGCAGAAGAAGCTCAACGAGGAGGAGCTGCGGGCCTTCCGCTCGCGGTTCGGCATCCCGATCTCGGACGACGAGGTAGCCAAGGCGCCGTTCTACCGCCCCGCCGAAGACTCCGAGGAGATGCGCTACCTGCGGGAGCGCCGCGAGGCGCTCGGCGGCTACGTGCCCTCCCGCCCGCTCGAGTCGCCGACGCTCCGGACGCCGACGCTGGCCGAGTACACCGGCTTCATCGAGAAGAGCGCCGGCCGCGAGGTCTCCACGACCACCGGCGTGGTGACGCTGATGGCATCGCTCCTCAAGGACAAGCACGTCGGCAAGTACATCGTGCCGATCGTGCCCGACGAGTCGCGGACGTTCGGCATGGATCCGCTGTTCAAGCAGTGCGGCATCTACGCCCACACCGGGCAGCTCTACGAGCCGGTCGACTCCGACCAGCTGCTCTACTACCGCGAGGCGAAGGACGGCCAGATCCTCGAGGAGGGCATCACCGAGGCGGGAAGCATGTCGAGCTTCATCGCCGCGGGCACGGCCTACGCCAGCCACGGCGTGCCGATGATCCCGATGTTCATCTACTACTCGATGTTCGGCTTCCAGCGGATCGGCGACCTGATCTGGGCGGCCGGTGACATCCGGGCCCGCGGGTTCCTGCTGGGAGGCACCGCCGGCCGCACCACGCTCAACGGCGAGGGACTGCAGCACCAGGATGGCCACAGCCAGCTGTTCGCGATGGCCTACCCGACGGTCAAGGCCTACGACCCGGCGTTCGTCTACGAGACGACGGTGATCATGCTCGACGGCCTCGAGCGGATGTTCGCCAAGGGCGAGGACTGGATCTACTACATCACGGTCTACAACGAGAACTTCGAGATGCCGTCGATGCCTGCCGGCTGCGAGGCGGGCATCCTCAAGGGCATGTACCGCTTCAAGGAGGTGCCGGCCACCGGGCGGCCGGTCGCCGCGGGCCTGCCGCACGTGAACCTGTTCGGCTCGGGCACGATCCTCCGCGAGGTGCTGCGGGCCGCCGACCTGCTGGCCGAGCACTGGGGCGTGGCGAGCACGGTGTGGAGCGTGACGAGCTGGAAGGAACTGCGGCGCGAGGCCCAGGAGTGCCGCCGCTGGAACATGCTCAACCCGGAGGCTCCGGCGAAGGTCAGCTACCTCGAGGAGATGCTCGCCGGCACCGACGGCGTGTACGTGGCCGCGAGCGACCACGTGCGGGCGGTGCCCGAGCAGCTCGATCCCTGGGTGCCGGGCGGCCTGTTCGTGCTCGGCACCGACGGCTTCGGCCGCAGTGAGCTTCGCGGCAAGCTGCGCCGGCACTTCGAGGTCGATGCGGAGTGCATCGCCGTCGGCGTGCTGTCGCGGCTGGCGTCCGCCGGCTCGGTCGGCACCCACGTCGTCGCCGACGCGATCGCCCGGCTCGGTGTCGATCCGGCCAAGGTCGATCCCGCCTCGGCCTGAAACCCGCCTCCACGCCCCCCATCCCCTCTCCGGCCCACCCCATCCTTTCGCGGAACGAAACCATGGCGACCGAATTCAAGCTTCCCGACCTCGGCGAGAACATCGCGTCGGGGGACGTCGTGACCGTCTTCGTCGCGGAAGGCGACGTGGTGAAGCCCGGTCAGGCACTGCTCGAGGTCGAGACCGACAAGGCGGTGATCGAGGTGCCGTGCCCTCCGGGCGGATTGGTCTCGAAGGTGCTCGTCAAGAAGGGCGACACCGTGAAGGTGGGCCAGGCCCTGGTGCTGCTCGACGCGCCCGGCGCCGCCGCGGCGGCGAAGCCTGCGCCGCAGCCCGCCCCGCCGGCGGCCGCCGTGGCGTCCGCGCCGCCAGCCGCTGCCCCGAAGCCCGCGGCCGGGGCGAAGCC